>JAGGTC010000129.1 GCA_021163945.1 Deltaproteobacteria bacterium
GGCTATAGGGAGAAAACATCTGGACGATAGGATTGTCATACCTATTACAACATTAATGAGGAGGTTCCTAAATGAAGAAAGGTATATAACCCTAATCCGTGTAAGGACTTCTGCCCCCTTAAAGGAAACAGCAGAAAATATAAGGGCACTTCTTCGAAGAAACCATGGCCTTTCAGGAAGCAAACCCGATGACTTTAGGATTAGGACAGCAGAAGAGGTATTGAAATATCTAATGGTAGTCTCAGGCACACTCATTATATTTTTGGGGACTTCTGGGGTAATATGCCTTCTTGTTGGCGGCTTTATCTTGGCAAATCTATTTTATCTCTCTATAAATGAAAGAAGAAAGGAGATAGGCATAAAAAGGGCATTTGGGGCCAGGGAAAAGGATATCTTCAGATTCTTTCTCTTAGAGATAGTGGTTACTACTATATTTGGAGGAATTTTTGGGATACTATTGGCACTTATAGGGGGATTTGTCTTAGAACATTTTGGGGATATCCCTATGGTCTTCTCTTATAAGGTATGGTCAATTGCATTTATATTGAGTCTCTTAGTAGGCCTTATCTCAGGCATGAGGCCAGCTATGAGGGCAGCCAAGATTGACCCCATTTTGGCAATAAGAGGTTGAGAGAAAATATCTTAATCAAGGCAGCCTGGCAACACCTCACACTCCACAAAAGGAGGACCCTCCTTTCACTTTTAGGCATTCTATTTGGCATTTTGGCCTTGGTGGCGGTAGGAAACGTCTCTTTGGCAATGAAAAGGAGGGTAGAGATAGAACTAAATAAGTTTGGGCCAAATCTCGTTATAGTCCGTGCAGGGGTAGTCTATGTCCATGGTCGTTCCCAAAGGCAGTTCTCCTTTGCAAAGACGCTAAAGATGGGGGATGTTAAGGCTATAAGGCATTCTATCTTGGGGATAGATATAGCCATCCCCCTCTCTGAAAAGGAGTTTTCTATAAGGTATAAACAAAATAAGACAACAGCCAGGCTTATAGGGGCAGGCCCAAAGATCTTTGAGTTGAGGAACCTAGGGCTCTTAAAAGGAAAATTCTATTCAGAAGGGGATGAAAGGCTTGCCCAAAGGAATGTAGTCTTGGGGTATAAGGTTTGGGAGACCCTATTTTCTGGAGGGGATGCAATTGGTAAGACTATATTGATCCATCGTGTGCCTTGTAAGGTAATTGGCATCCTAGAGAAAAAGGGGGTTGATCTAGCAGGTGAGGATCAGGATAGCGTAATTTATACCCCACTTAGTACCATGATGAGGCGTTTTTTAAATGTAGACTATTTCTCTACTATCCTCATTAAGGCAAAGGAGAAGAAAAATATTGCCAATATCAAAGAAGAGACAGAAAGGCTTTTAAGGAAAAGGCACAAAATAGGGCCTGGGGGCAAAGATGACTTTACTGTCTATACCCTTTCTGAGATGACAAAAAAGAAAGAGGAGGGCCTAAAACTGGTTTCTCTCTTGAGTAAGATGGCAGCAACTATATCCTTTTCCATAGGGGGTTTAGGCATCTTTGCCATGATGCTCCTCTCTGTATCAGAAAGGAAGAGGGAGATTGGGATAAGGAGGGCAGTAGGGGCAAAAAGGGGGGATATCCTGATTCAATTTTTGGGTGAGTCACTCCTTATCTCCCTTTTTGGTGGAATAGGGGGGGTAGTATTGGGAATTATAATTAGCCTTATTATTATAGCTATCTCTGGACTACCCTTGGTGATAAATCTAATACACCTTGCCCTAGCATTTTTTATCAGTATCTCCTTGGGGGTCTTATCAGGCCTATATCCTGCCTACCTTGCCACATCTATAGAACCAATAGAGGTCCTAAAGGCCTAGCTAAAGAAGTTGTCCTTATAAATAGAAATGGTTATAATAGGATTGTGAGAATCATACTCTTTGCAGGCAAAGGGGGGGTAGGGAAGACAAGTATAGCTGCGGCAACTGGTGTCAAGACTGCCCTTCAAGGCCTTAGGACACTGGTCATATCCGCAGACCCTGCCCATAGTTTAAGCGATGCCTTTGATTTAAATAGGACCCTTATGGACAAAGGCAGGGGACTGCCTTTCAAGATAAGCGAAAGTCTCTGGATTCAGGAGCTGGATATCCAAGAAGAACTTCAGAAAAATTGGGGTGAAGTGCAAAGATATGTCTCTGCCCTTTTAAATACAACTGGGATAGAGGAGGTAGCTGCAGAGGAGCTTGCCATCCTACCTGGAATGGAGGAGATAAGTATCCTTTTGCACATAAATAAATACTGGCGCGCCCATTTGTATGATGTCATTATCTTAGATTGCGCCCCTACAGGGGAGTCCATCAGATTTGTTAGCATCCCAACTGCCCTAGAATGGTATATGAAGAAGGTATTTAAGCTAGAAAGAAGGATTGCACGCTATATGAGACCTATAGCCAAGCGGATCTCTGATGTACCTTTACCAGAAGACAGCTATTTTGATTGCATTGAACATCTATTCCGTAAATTAGAGGGTATAGATAGGCTTCTGACAAATCCAGATATAACCACTGTAAGGCTTGTAACAAATCCTGAAAAGATGGTCTTAAAGGAGACACAAAGGGCCTTTATGTTTTTTAACCTCTATAAACTCTGTATTGATGCCATCATCATAAATCGTATCCTCCCACAGGGTATTAAAGACTCATATTTTAATCTGTGGAAGGACTCTCAAGAGACCTATATTAATCTGGCAATTGAGTACTTTTCACCGATACCTATCTTTAAAGTCAACCTCTCCCATAGCGAGGTCTTGGGTTATAAAAATCTAGAGAGGTTAGCAGAAGAGATATATGGAGATAAAAATCCAGCAGAAATATTTTATTCTACAAGCTCCTATAATTTTTTCAAAAAAGATGGGACCTATATCTTGCGCCTCAATCTCCCCTTTGTTACAAAGAATGAAGTAGAATTAAATAAAATTGGGGATGAGCTTGTCATTCGGGTTGGGGGGTTTAAAAAACATATCATCCTACCAAGGTCATTTGCCTTAAGTAAACCAAAAAAGGCAAAGGTAGAGGGTAAGACTTTAATTATAAATTTTGGAGGGAAGGAATGACTAAAAAAGAAAAAGTAAGGGAAGAGTTCTTTTGTCTTTGCCCAATGTATCCTCTATATCTACTTTTTAAATCTTTTAGCAAAAAGAGGGAAAAACACCCCGATTTCTTTGAGCATCTTGATAATGCCCGTAAAGAGCTCCTTTTAGGTATAAAGTCACTCCTTGAGGATAGGATCGCTGAGATTGAGGAGAGGAAAAAGAAGGTAACCAAGATAGAGGTAGAAGGATAAAAAATCTCAACTACTTGCCTTTTTAAAAAAAATGTTTATATATCTGTTAGCACTCTTTGGCCATGAGTGCTAATAAATAACTTAGATAGGAGGGGTAAAATGAAGATCAAACCATTAGCTGACAGGGTTCTTGTTAAAAGGATAGAAGAAGAGGCCAAGACAAAAGGAGGTATTATCATCCCTGACACAGCAAAGGAAAAGCCTATTAAGGGAGAGGTAATCGCTGTAGGAGAGGGAAAGGTCTTAGAGAATGGGAAAAAGGTACCTCTTTCTGTGAAGGCAGGTGATAAAGTAATATTCAGCAAATATGCAGGGACAGAGATAAAGATTGAGGATGTGGAACACCTTATAATGAGAGAGGATGATATTTTGGGTATAATTGAGGAATAAAAATATTAAAAGAAAGGGGGGATTGAATCATGGCAGTAAAGGAGATTAGGTACAATGTTCATGCACGTGAGTCACTTATGAGGGGTGTAGATCTTTTGGCTAATGCTGTAAAGGTCACTTTGGGTCCAAAGGGTAGAAATGTGGTTTTAGAAAAGACATTTGGGGCCCCTGTTGTAACAAAGGATGGTGTAACCGTGGCCAAAGAGATTGAGGTCAAAGACAAATTTGAGAACATGGGCGTTCAGATGGTAAAGGAGGTAGCTAGTAAGACAAGTGATACCGCTGGTGATGGCACCACTACAGCCGTAGTCCTAGCTCAAAGTATATTTAAAGAGGGTGCAAAGTTGGTAGCTGCTGGCAGCAATCCCATGATCTTAAGACGTGGGATTGAAAAGGCAGTAAACACAGTTGTAGAAGAGTTGAAGAAGATAAGCAGGCCTTGCCAAGAGCAAAAGGAGATAGCCCAGGTAGGGACTGTCTCTGCAAACAATGATGAGACCATTGGCCAAATCATTGCCGAGGCAATGTCTAAAGTAGGAAAGGAAGGGGTTATTACTGTAGAAGAGGCAAAGGGTATTGAAACTACACTTGAGGTAGTAGAAGGGATGCAGTTTGACCGTGGCTATATCTCTCCCTACTTTGTTACTGACGCAGAGAAGATGGAAACCCATCTAGAAAATCCCTATATCCTCCTTCATGAAAAGAAGATCAGCAATATGAAGGATCTATTACCACTTCTTGAGAGTGTAGCAAGGTCTGGAAAGCCGCTTTTGATTATTGCCGAGGATGTAGAGGGTGAGGCACTGGCCACCTTGGTAGTAAATAAGATAAGGGGAACGCTCCATTGTGCTGCTGTCAAGGCACCTGGATTTGGTGAAAGAAGGAAGGCCATGCTTCATGATATTGCCATCCTTACAGGAGGACAGGTCATCTCTGAAGATTTGGGAATTAAGTTAGAAAATACTACACTAAATGATTTGGGAACCGCAGAAAAGGTAGTTATTGACAAAGACAATACTACTATTATTGGTGGAAAGGGAAAGAAGGAGGACATTGAGGCAAGGGTCAAACAATTGCGTACACAGATAGAGGAAACCACCTCTGATTATGACCGTGAAAAGCTACAAGAGCGTCTGGCCAAGCTAGTAGGAGGTGTGGCCATAATACGTGTTGGGGCCGCAACAGAGGTTGAGATGAAAGAGAGGAAGGCACGTGTGGAGGACGCCCTAAATGCCACTAAGGCAGCGGTAGAAGAAGGTATTGTGCCTGGAGGTGGAGTAGCCCTTATCAGGTGCTTACCTGCCCTAGAGAAGTTAAAGAGTGATGATAGGGATGAGATGGCAGGTATTGAGATCGTTAAAAAGGCTATAGAGGATCCAATCAGGCAGATTGCAAACAATGCTGGGTTTGAGGGCTCTGTCATATTAGAGAAGGTGAAGTCACAAGATAGTGACTATGGTTTTGATGCATCTAAAGGTGAATTTGTACACATGTTCAAGGCAGGCATTATTGATCCTACAAAGGTAACACGTGTGGCTTTGCAAAATGCAGCTAGTGTAGCTAGTCTGTTATTGACCACAGAGGCAATAGTGACAGAAAAACCAGAGGAAAAGAAAGAGGCAACACCCCCGCCTCCGCCTGAATATTAAAGGATAAAAAGCCCCGCTTTTAGGCGGGGCTTTTTTTATGCCAACAGCACAGCCAAAATACCTGTAAAAAAGATACCATCAAATGTACCTGCCCCACCAATAGAGACAATAGGTGCCTGCAATCCTTTAATCTTGTCTAAATTCATTAAATCGGCCCCAATCAGTGTACCTAGTGTACCAGAAATATAGGCCAAGGCAGGGACATTGGATGTCAAAATAATTGAGACCAAGGCAGCAGTAATTGGAGGAATGAAAATAGGAACAGTAATCCCTACCCCAGGCATAGGGCGGGCAAATCTATAGGTTACAAAGGCCACTATGGCTATAGCAATAATTGTCCTAAAGTACTGACCAAAATGGAAAATGAGATACATAGAGATAAGGACTGGTATTACAGCACCTCCCAGATTGATGGCCAAAATAGTATATCCCTTTTTATAGATAGGGATTCTAAATCTTAGTCCCCAGAAGGAGACAATCTCTCCCTCTATCAGTCTAGTAGTAGAGATCTTTTTTATGGGGATGTTGACAAAGCTGCCAAAAAGGCAAAATAGGAGTAAACTCATCATATAATCTGGGGGAATTCCGATCTTCTGAAACGCATACCCTATTAGCCCAAGGTGTATAAATCCTAATAAAAAGAGCCAAATAAAGAAAAAACAGAGGATGAAAAGAAAGATCAGGGGCGGGAAAAACATTATGTCACTTCCTTAAGCCATTTTATATATGCATCAGAGGCAGAGATTATAGGAAAGGCTACTATCTCTGGTACTTCATAACTATGAAGCTTGGTCACCTCGGTCTTTATCTCTTCAAACCTCTCTCTTCTGGTCTTTATAAGTAAAAGCCACTCCTGCCTATCATAAATTTTCTCCCTCCAATAATAGATAGAACGGACCTTAGAGATGTTCACTGCCCCTGCCAGATGCCTTTTTACTAGGGCATTTGCAATATTTAAGGCCTCCTCCTCTGAGGGGGTTAACACAGATATTATTATAGCATCGATCATTTTTTCATATTGTGGAACATCCATAAAAAACCAAAAAAATATATAAAGATCATAAAAAAGCCATCTGGTATTAGGCCTACCTTTCTATTTGACCTATAGGCAATCCCAGCCATGGCCAGAATAGTAAGAAAAATACCCTCAAGCGCTATTAAAATCTGATATCTGCTTACTGAAGAAAAGATAGAGCCAGGATAAAATAAATCTATGGGGAAGATAATAGCCAAATTAAAGATATTGCTCCCAAAGACATTTCCAATAGCCATCTCAGGGCTCCCTATTTTAAAGGCACTTAGACACACTGTCAATTCAGGCAAGGATGTAGCCACAGCCAAAAACAGGCCCCCTACAAAGCTACTTTCCCAGTGCATAGCATTTGCAATCCCTTTGCAGGAAAAGGAGGCCTCATACCCAGCAATTATAATTAACAGTGCAGAAAAAATGCCTTTAAGATAAATATTGCCTATTTTTCCTTTCTCGGCCTGTGAGGGAATTTTATCTCTATCTACCTTATAAAGCCACCTGATACTAAAAAGATAGAGGAATAATAGTAGCCAAGATAAATAGCATATCCCCAATATGGTGAATTTAGACCTTTGAAGGATGGCAAGGCCTACCAAGGTAGTCATCAATATGCCCAAAAATGCAGCTAAAAAGTTCCCCTTATCACCTTTATTAAAAAACATCTCTCCAGACCAGATAAATAAAATGGCAATAATTGTTACATTAAAGATATTGCTGCCCAAGATATTGCTTAGTGCCAAGTCAGGGTCCCTAAGCAAGGAACTTGAACTTAGGCTAGTAACTAGTTCAGGAAATGAGGTAATGGCCCCTAAGGCAATAAGGCCTAGATAACTCTCACCAATCCCGGTGTGGGCTGAAATAATACGTACATATTTGGGCAAACGCCTACCTGCAAAAAATATAATTAAACTAGAGATAATGAACCTAACCCACATTCAAGTTTAGGATGAGCTCAACTACTGTCCTTACGGGCACACCTGTTGCCCCTTTGGCATAGTATTTCCAAGGTTTCTCCAAAAATGCAGGGCCTGCAATGTCTAAATGGGCCCAGGATCTTATGTCTTTACCAACAAATTCTTTGAGGAAGAGCCCTGCTGTAATGGCCCCACCATACCTTGAACCTACGTTTTTTATATCCGAATAGTCACCTTTTATTTCATCCCTTAGATCCTCATCAAGGGGAAGCCTCCACATCTTCTCACCAGTCTTTATAGATAGGTTAAGTAAATCCCTTGCCAGATTGTCATCATTAGAAAAGAGCCCGGTAGTATAACTGCCCAGGGCGACAACACATGCGCCCGTCAGGGTAGCCATATCTATCATAATATCCGGCCTTATCCTTGAGCCATAGATTAAGGCATCTGCCAAGATTAGCCTCCCCTCAGCATCTGTACTGTGGATCTCTACACTCTTGCCATTTGCAAATGTAATTATATCATCAGGCCTAAAGGCCTCACCACTTGGCATGTTTTCTGCACAGGGCATAAGCCCATGCACCTCCACCTCTGGCCTAATCTCTCCTATTGCCCTCATAATCCCCAGGACCGCACACGCACCAGACTTATCACACTTCATAGTCTTCATAGACCTCTCTGGCTTTATGTTAAGGCCACCACTATCAAATGTAATGCCCTTTCCTATAATGACTACCTTGCTCTTTGCCCCTTCTGGCCTGTAGGCAATGTGGGTGAAGGTTGGTGGATTCTTACTCCCCTGGCCTACAGCCAATATACCATTCATCTTATTTTTTATAATCTCTTCCAATCCATAAACAGTGCATTCAAATCCATATTCTTTAGATAATTCCTTTGCTATCCTTGCCAGTTCGTTTGGGGTAATGGCATTTCCTGGTTCATTCACTATATCCCTGGTAAAATTTGTGACCTCACCCAATACCTTGCCTAATTTAAGCAGGCCTTCTCTAGATTTGTCAGCCAGAATAGAGACCGACTCTATATCAATCTTTTCATTGTCTTTTTTGTATTTTCTAAACTCATAGTCCCCAAGCAACGCCCCTTCAGCCATCGCCTTTGTACATCTGCCCCCTAGGACACCCTCCCCCAATGGCTCAAAAAATATATCCCTTGCCCTTATCTCCTTTGCCTTCTTAAGGGATGAGAATATTGCCTTTCTTATACCATCTTCATCCAATTTTTTCTTTTTGCCAAGGCCAACAAGGATGACATTTTTTACCTTTAATTTCTTTCCATGACTTGGGATATAGATAGTATCTCCAAGCTTTGCCTTAAAATCCAAATCCTTTGCCAAGGCAGTTAACAGTCTTCCCATGACCACATCCACTGCCTTGGCCATCTCTGTAAACCTATTGCCCTCATAGGCACCTACTACCAAGGCATCTCCCCTTAACTTAGAAATATCCCTTTCATCAATAATTTTAAGTTCCATAGAAATTCTTCTTATCACAAGGACCTTTGACTTTCAAGGGATTAGCAGTTATATTTTTCACAAAAATCCGGGGGGATGCCATGACAAAGAATATGCTGAGTTATTTACCATATGTGTTTAATATAATGCGTATTCCCATAATCATTGTCGGGGCATTTATGGCTATCCGGATCCTAAATGCCATAATTGAACGATTTGAGAAAAAGATCAGCGACCACATAAAGGCAAAGGAAAAGACCATGCTGCCTATTGAGATTGAAAAGAGGGTACAAACTGTTGGTAACCTCCTTAAAAAAGTCATATTTGTCAGTATCTGGCTTGTGGCGGCCATGATGGTTATAAAAGAGCTGGGGTTTGATGTAAAGCCTATTTTGGCTGGTGCTGGAATTATAGGCCTGGCTGTAAGCTTTGGTGCCCAGAATTTGGTGCGAGATATAATCAGTGGGCTCTTTATTATTATAGAAAACCAGATTAGGGTAGGTGATGTGGCTATCATTAATGGTACTGGGGGGCTGGTGGAGGCCATAAACCTGAGGACTACTGTACTGCGGGGGCTAGATGGCACTGTACACATATTCCCAAATGGGACAATCAATACCCTTTCTAATATGACCCATGAATATTCTTATTATGTATTTGATATTGGGGTAGCCTACAAAGAGGATGTAGACCGGGTCATGGAGATCCTCAAAGAGATTGGCAATGAGATTATGCAGGATGAATATTATAGATCATTAATTATTGAGCCCTTAGAGATATGGGGAGTTGATAAATTTGCAGATTCTGCTGTCATTATCAAGGCAAGGATAAAAACCCTCCCTATCAAACAGTGGGAGGTAGGACGTGAGATAAACCGCCGCATAAAGAAGCGTTTTGATGAAGAGGGAATAGAGATACCATTTCCCCATCATAGCCTTTATGCTGGTGAGGCCAGCAAGCCCTTTAGGATAAAAATAGAGGGCCTTGACCGTGAGGAATTAAAAAATTTGATTCGTGAGGTGCTTGAAGAGAAAAGTTTTGCAAAATAATTTTACGAAAACTGCCAAGAATGCCCCGCCTTGTAGGCGGGGAGCTTCACTTATTCCCATACCTCTCTCGATAGGTACAATCATTTACAGATTTTCTACTGGAAGTAGGGTTTTCTGCTGGGTATCCTATGGGAATCACTGTAATTATCTCATAATTATCAGGGATATTTAGGGTATCTCTCACCAATTTTTCATTATATTTTACATCTACCCAACAGGAACCAAGCCCCAAGGAGTGTATCTCTAAGAGCATATTCATAACGGCTATACTCCCATCCATTATGACACAACTGCTTGCTTTATTTGACAATATACATATAGCCACAGGGGCATCGGCAATAAATTTTGACCAAGGTGAGATTTTGGACAGCTTCTCTTTTATCTCTCTATCCCTTATGACTATAAACTCACATGGCTCACAATGATTAGAGCTAGGGGCCCATATCCCAGCCTCTATTATCTTATATATCAATTCATCAGGGACGTCTCTGTCTTCATACCTCCTTATGCTTCTTCTACTCTTTATAATCTCTAAAAGGTCCATTGTTACCTCCTGAAAAATTTTTTCAAACAATTTTAATATAATTTTTCTTTTTTGAACAGACCAGTCCTTGACATCTGCTAAAAAATAGGTTTATCTTCTGCTTAATATTAATTTGAGGAGGGGACTATGAAGATACTTATTGGGGGTCTAGTAGCAGCGATCTTGGGTATAGTAGGAATAGTGGTTTTTTGGAAGGACTTTCTGACCATCTTGGCTGGGGGGGTCCCTCTGTTACTGCTGCTCTTTGGGGCACTGGCCGTATATCTGGGTTTTGAAGAGGTAAGGGATAGGTTTATGGAAAAGACATATGAGTCCTCCCAGACAGAGGACTACAAGGCAGAGATTGAGAGACTTAAAACAGAGATTGAGGAATTGAAAAAGGCCAAGGCGGAAAAAGAGGAGGAAAAAAAGGAAGAATAACCCCTCAGATTAATGTGGAAAATTGCAGTATTCCTCTTCCTTTTGGCCATAATATGGCAAGTTGTACAAAAATTTCTTAAATTAAGGAAAATAGAAAGATATGAATTAAGGGTTGAAAAAAGGAGGGCAAAACCCCCATTTGAGGAGATATGGTTAAGGATCATTACAAATGCGGGACAGACATTTTATACCAAGTCAAATATAGGATTTACATATAAGGTAATTGGAGATGTACTCCACTTGAGTACAAGCCACAAAATTTATAAAGAAGATTTTAAAAAGGCATATAATTGGTTCCCAGCAGATGACCCAGCCAATATCCATGAAGAGGTAAGGGGACTTTCTTATGTTTGGGCAATCTTACATGACCAGAGGATTTTTATGTGGTAGGGAATGCTTGACATCTAGTTATGATTGGATTAGAAAATCCTATGCCTAGGAAGTTTAGTAAGATATTAGTAGCCAATCGAGGTGAAATTGCCCTTAGGATTATCCGTGCCATACAAGAGTGGGGGAGTGTAGCTGTAGCTATATATGAGACACCAGATAAGGAATCAAGGCATATACTCCAAGCAGATGAGGCCATTTGGTTGGGTGATGGCCCATGTTGTGACTATTTGAATATAGAGAAGGTCCTTAAGGCCGCCAAAAAGGTTGGGGCAGAGGCCATCCACCCTGGTTATGGATTTTTGGCTGAAAACCCAAATTTTGCAAAGGCCTGTGAAGAGGCAGGCCTTACCTTTATTGGCCCACCTTCTCATATTGTAAAATTATTAGGGGATAAGGTGATAGCCCGCAGATTGGCAGAAGAGGCAGGCATCCCAGCAGTGCCAGGGACATACCCACTGCCAGATGGCGAAGAGGGTGAGGAGATGGCCATCTCCTTTGCTAGAGAGCATGGATTTCCATTAATGATAAAGGCAGTAGCTGGTGGGGGCGGACGTGGTATACGATTGGTAAGGACAGAAAGGGAGCTCTTAGAACAACTCCCTGTGGCAAGGGTTGAGGCAAGAAGGTCATTTGAGGATGAGAGGATTTATTTAGAGGCGGCCATTCCTGCCCCAAAACACATAGAGGTACAAATTTTAGGTGATAATTATGGAAATCTTATTCACTTAGGTACGAGGGATTGTTCTATCCAAAGGCGTCATCAGAAACTTGTAGAAATTGCCCCAGATAGACTTTACAGCCCTGGACTTACAAAGAATATTTGTGAGGCAGCCCTGGCTATAGCCAAAAAGGTTGGTTATATAAATGCCGGTACAGTTGAATTCTTAGTAAAGGGGGATAAATTTTATTTCTTAGAGATAAACACCCGCCTTCAGGTTGAGCACACCGTGACAGAAATGGTCACAGGCATAGACATTGTTAGGGCCCAACTGGATATTGCTGCTGGCTATCCACTCTCTATAAAACAAGAGGATGTAATTATAAGGGGACATGCTATTGAGATGAGGATTAATGCAGAGGATCCAAAAAATGACTTCCTCCCTGAGGGTGGAAAAAAGGTGATGGTCTATTATTCACCAGGTGGTTTTGGGGTAAGACTAGATGGTCAGGTCTATCCTGGTTATGTAGTCCCAGAGGTATATGACTCTTTATTGGTAAAGCTTACTGTCTATGGGCTTAGTTGGAAAGAGGCCGTAGATAGATTAAAGAGGGCCTTAAATGGATTTGTCATTGTTGGGCCAAAGACCACTATCCCATTCTATCTCCGCTTAATAGAGGATAAGGACTTCCAGACAGGTAGGTTTGATACAAGCTATTTAGACACACACCCATATCTTTTCGATTATACCGACAAGGAGAGGGAGGTGGCAAAGATTGCCAAGTTGATAGCAGAGATCCATCACCGTGGTTATAATCCTTATGCAGTATAGCTATGAGTGTTGATAACAGAATTACAAAGGATATGTCTGTAAGGGAGATACTTGAGACCTTAAGGAGATCAAAGGGGTACTATATTACAAATGCCCAAAGGGACCTTTCCCAATCAGACTTTAAAAACCGCATACTCCTGCACACAGACCTCTTAGCAGCACCATATCGGGAAAGGGCAGGCTATTTTTCCCTTGAAATTAGTGGGGGTGCCTCAATACATGTAGATATGCTGAGAAAGCAGGTAAATCCATTCCTAAAGTTAAAACTGCTCCGTGAAGAGATGCCCAATACCATGTTTCAAACCCTTTGCCGTGGTGTAAATCTCTTTGGATACCGCCCCTATCCAGAAAATGTGATAAGGCTAACAGTAAGGGAGTTTTCAAAGTACATTGATGTATGGCGTGTATTTGATTTCTTAAACTATGTACCCAATATGATACCTGTATTTGAGGAGGTAAAAAAGGCAGGAAAGCTCTTAGAGCCATGCATCTGTTTCTCCACTGGGCCTGAACATACAGATCAATATTATGTAAAAAAGGTAAGGGAAATCCTAGATGTAACCGGTGAAGACATCATCCTTTGTATCAAAAACCACGGTGGCCTAGGCACCTCTACAAGGATTGGCAGGTTGGTCTCCTCTATAAAGTCTGCATTCCCTGAGCTCATCATCCATTACCATGGCCATAATACAGATGGAAATGATATAGGGAGGATTGTGGCCGCAGTGCTTGCTGGGGCAAAGATTGTAGATGCAGGAGACCATGCCTTTACCGGTTTTTTTGGTCCTCCCCCTATACTTACTGTAATTGATACACTGGCTGAAATGGGTATTAAGGCAGAGGGGATAGACAGGGATGCAGTCATTACCACCTCACAGGTATTAAAGCCAGAGAGGTTGGCCTATGCAGAATTTGAATCCCAATTTAAGGGTTTTGACCCCACTGTCCAGATCCACAAACTGCCTGGTGGTGCTATGGGAAGTAGCTTTGAACAGGCCCAAAAGGGTGGTTTTTTACATCTTATGCCAAAGATACTCTTAGAGGAATTGCCAAAGGTACAAAAGGAGCTTGGAAACTGGTGGAGTGTAACACCTGGTTCACAAATCCTCTGGACAGTGGCTGTAGACAATGTCCTCTCTGGTAAGAGATATGAAAATCCAAGTGGCGATTTAAAAAATTTGCTTTTAGAAAGGTATGGCCCATTTCCATTTTACCGGCCTGCACCAGAGATATACAAAAAGGTATTTGGCCCTGATTGGAAAAAGATCCTTGAAAAAGAAGGAGGAATACAAAAGATTGAGGCAATAGATTTGGAGAGAGAGAGGGAGAATTTAATAGAAAGGCTAGGGAGAAAGGTAACACAGGAAGAGCTTGTACTTTATCTACAACACCCAAATGATGCGGTAGATTTCTTTAAATTTGAGGAAGAATATGGAAGGTGTTATGTCCTGCCACCACAGGTCTGGTTTAGAAGGGGTGGATTTGCTGTAGGAGAAAAGATTACCTTTACTGACTATATGGGAAAATCCCATATTATTGAAATAGGCCCTAGCCACTCTACGGATAAAGGGGGAAAGGCAACCTATTTCTATATCGATTTTCATCCAGAGATTTTTATATTTAGAGAGACAGAGGAGGTCAAAGAAAAGGGGCCTACCTTGAGCAAGGAGGAGATTTCCTACCTTGCAAAGGCAGGCGATATCAGGGCACCATTTAATGCATCTGTACAAAAGGTATGTGTAAAGCCTGATGATGAGGTAAAACCTGGTGATACACTAGCAGTAATTGAGGCCATGAAGATGCAAACACCTATTGAATCACAAGTTTCTGGTAAGGTACAAAGGGTCTTAGTAAAGGAAGGTCAGGAAGTGAAGATGGGAGAAAGATTAATGCTCATCTCTGAAAAGACCTAAAGAATTCTCTCCGATACCTCTTTGCAAAAAATGTCTTTTTCAATAAGCATTTTGAGGGTCTTTGCTACAGGTCCGGGTCTGCCATGACCAATCTCTTTACCCTCAAACCATATAACTGGTAGGACATCTATTGTAGTACCTAGGAGGAAAACCTCTTTGGCCCTATAGACCTCCTCTACAGGGATATCAGCAAAAACAATATCTTTTAAAACACCTTGTCTCACTAAACTCTTTGCCAAAGTAGCTACACGGGAAACGGTAATACTCTTTAATACCCTCCCAAATTTTGGAAATTTTAGACAATTATCATCAGATAAAATGCCTATACTCTCAGTAGAACCCTCAGCCAAAAACCCATTTTCATCTAAGAGGACAGCATAGTGCGCACCTGATTCTATTGCCTCCTTTTTCATCATTACATTTGGCAGATAATTGCAGGATTTCACCTGGGCAAAAATCCCTGGTTTTATAGGGACCTTGCTGATTATAATCTTTACTCCTTCTGTATAATACTGTAGTGGTGGGTTATTTGGACGAGTAACTATAACATAAATCTGGCTCTTTATACACTCAAAGGGATTGATACCAAAACCACCTGGCCCACGTGAAACAAATATACGTACAATGCAGTCCCTTTCACCGCCTGCCTTGACAGTCTCTCTTACAACCTCCTTTATACCATCACAAGAAAGAGGAAGCTTTAGGTCAATAATCTTTGCAGACCTCTCTAAGCGCTTTAGATGGGCATCCATTTGGTAAAGCCAGCCAGATTGACACTTAATTACCTCAAACACACCATCCCCTCGGTGGACCATATGGTCATCAATGGGGATCGTCATAAACATGGGTTCTTTGACAATACCCCCCAATATGCTAGAAAACATAGCAAGATAATTTGCATGATAAGGCATTAAAAGGTCATCTTTTTTGGCTATGATATCCCTTTCGTTTAATACCTTAATCATTTAAATCCATTGATAAATAAAATATCTTTAAGGGGGCGCTTAGGCACATGATGAATGCCCTCTTCATCCCTCCAATATCTCACAGAATCGCTAATTTCTTCTAATCTTGGCGATTCACCAGGTATCCCCAAGGCCAAGACCAATAATATTTCTAGGTATTCTGGAATAGAAAGGATCTGCCTTAAACGCCCTCGATCAATAGAGGCAATAGGACAACTCCCAATCCCCTCTGAGAGTGCTACCAAAATCATATTTTCTACCGCAAATCCCATGTCTATTTGACAATACCTTGAATCTGTATTTTTATCACATAGAACTACAATATAGGCCATGGGCCTCTCCCCCTCAGGGGGGGTACCTGCTGGGGCAATGTAGGCGGCCCAGCTCAGTGTCTCAAAAACGGCCACCCTCAATCTTTCGTCTTCAACGATGATATATTTTAGGGGTTGAAGATTGGCAGCTGAAGGGGCCAACCTTGCTGCATTGACTATTTTCTTCAAAGTCTCTAAAGGGATAGGTATGGGCCTAAAGCGCCTTATAGAACGCCTTTTAAGAACTAGTTCATAAACATTCATCTTATCTTATACCCCTTTAAAATCCTTCTTTCTTCATCACGTTTTTTAATCTCCTCCCTCTTATCAAACTTCCTTTTTCTTTTTGCCAGACCAAGTTCTGCCTTTGCCAATCCCCTCCTAAAATAGATGCGCAAGGGAATCAGGGTAAGACTACGATCCTTTAGCCTCCCAATTAGGCGCTTTATCTCCTTTTTATGTAATAGTAATTTGCGGGGGGAAAGGGGCTCATGCTGATTATAAGAGGCAAAGGGATAGGGGCCTATATAGCAGTTCATTAAGTAAAGCTCTCCACCTTTAATCTGGGCATAGCTATCCCCTATACTTACCCTCCCAAGACGGAGTGATTTTACCTCTGTCCCTTTAAGTACCAAACCTGCCTCATATACCTCTTCAATATGATAATCATAATATGCCTTTTTATTTGTACAGACAATCTTTTTATAGTCCTCTTTCACCTAGATATACCTCAACTATTCATGGCTAGAGGTAATAAGTGATTCATATCTAATATTACTTAAGGTCTGTGGGAGGTCCTGAAGCGTCTGTTTAATATAGCTTTTTATTTGCTCAGTCGTAGGGAACTTTAGGATCTCATCTACCATCCACTTTGTATCTCTAAAATTGGTCTCCCTGATAATCCTTTTTATTAAGGGGATAACCTGCATATTGACGCTAATCTCATCTAACCCAAATCCCAAAATTATAGGGATATATGCTGGTTCTGCCGCCATCTCCCCACATATCCCTACCTTGATCCCTGCCCTCTTTGCTGCCTTTACACTTGTCTTTATCATCTGCAATATGGCTGGGTGCAGTGGCTCATAAAGATAGGCTACTTGTTCATTTGTTCGGTCTATGGCCAAGGCATACTGGATTAAATCATTTGTACCGATACTGAAAAAATCTACCTCTCTTGCCAAAAAATCACAAATTGAAACAGCAGAAGGCACCTCTATCATAATGCCCAATGGTATGCGTTCATCGAAGGGGTGCCCTTCCCTCTTTAACTCCTCTTTTATGTCTTGCAAAATGGCCTTAACTTTATGAATTTCCTCTAAACTAGAGACAAAGGGGATAAGGATCCTTGCCTTTCCATAGGCACTAGCCCTTAGTATTGCCCTAAGTTGTGTACGAAAGATTGTCTTTTGATTGAGGCACAGCCTAATGGCCCTAAGTCCAAGGGCAGGATTTATCTCTTTGCCAAAATCTAATTTTGAGATAAATTTGTCTCCGCCTATGTCTAAGGTACGGAATGTCACACTATAAGGGGAAACCAGTTCTACAGCCTTTTTAAAATATCTAAATAGCCTCTCTTCGTCTGGGAACCCCTTTTGCTGCAAATAAAAAAATTCAGTCCTGAAGAGTCCTATACCCTCTGCCCCTGCCGAGAGCACTGAATAAACCTCTTCAAAGAGTTCTACATTGGCCATCACATTAAGACAAAAACCATCAGGGGTACGGGCAGGCAGATAGGCATCCTTTTCTATCTCTTTCCTATAAAGCCTATACTCTTCTTTCCTTCTAGTATATTCTTCTACAGTAGCAGAGGTAGGGCTAACAATTACCTCTCCATTTAGGCCATCAATAATAATAAATTCCCCATCCTTTATACTAGATGTGATGGCCTTTACCCCTACTACGGCAGGTATCTTTAATGCCTGGGCAACAATAGCAGTATGGGACGTCCTTGTTCCTATTTCTGTAATAAAACCAGCTATATTTTTTGTTTGAAGATGCGTAGTCTCTGCAGGGGAGATATCATATGCCACTATAATTGTATCATGGGTATAAGTATATCTAGAATCAGTAGGCTCACCACTTAGATACTTCATTACCCTCTCTGCTACATATCTTATATCCTCAAATCGCTGTCTGAGATAATCATCATCAATCTTTGAAAATATCCTCTCTATTTCATTTATAGATTTAAGAAGTGCCCATTCTGCATTGATTCTCTCATCTTTTATACGTTTTAGTGTAGCTTTGTAAAGGAGTGGGTCTTTTAGGATTACACTGTATGCATCCAGGATATGGGTTATTTCTTTAATGGACAACCCCTGTTTAAACCTTAGAAACTCCTTCCTTGCAAAATTTACTGCCTCTTTAAAACGAGAGGTCTCCTTTTTTATCTGTTCTTTATCAATTAAGAATTGATATATAATCCTTGGTTGAGACCTTTGGAGGAGGTAAACATGCCCCAGGGCAATTCCAGGAGAGGCACCAATACCCCTAAACCTCCTTTCCTGCATTTAAAAAAATAACCTCCTTGTCAATTGGTCGTTAAATCCCCTAATTCCTCTTCAATCCACTTAGAAATGGCAGAGACAGCCACTTCGGCATCCTTTCCAGAGACCTCTAATCTTATCTTATCGCCAAATTGACAGGCCAAATGCAGCAAGTCCACTATACTTTTTGCATCGGCCTTGACATTATTTTTATCTATTTTAATTTCGGCATCAAATTTACTAGCAAGTTCTGCTAGCCTTGCTGCTGGCCGGGCATGCAGTCCTAATTTATTTTTTATTATGAAATATCGAATCAATACAAAAATCTAACACAAAAAAGGCAATGGGTCAATCTTGCCATTTATGAAAAAAAGGTTTATATAATAATTTACGGGGGCGAATGGTTTCGACGGGGATATAGGAGGTTTAAGCTGCATGCCGAGGCCCTATCACCTCGTAAAAAATGATAGGGAAAAAGAAATGCCAACTATGACTATGCCCTAGCTGCTTAAAATAGCAGCTACGTCTGAGAAGTCCTGGCCTGCAAGGCTCCTCAGGCGTCGGTTTAGCAGGCTAGCTGCTTATGAGCGCCTACTATATAAGCAGCGAAACAGAATGTAGGCTGGCCCTTACTACTTCCTTTCTGGGAGAAGGGTAAGGGTGAGAATTATATCCCAGAATAAGCATGTAGAGGCTTAAACCGAGTATTTCCGGACGCGGGTTCAATTCCCGCCGCCTCCACCATCATATTTAAAGCTATGTCTATAACCTCCCCATATTGTTTTGTCTGTGGCAAGGAAAACCCAAAGGGCCTTAAGGTCAATGTCTTCTTTGAGGATAATATAGCAAAGACAAAATATGTCTTTGATTCAGCATACCAAGGTTGGACAGGCATTATTCATGGGGGACTAATTAGTACACTTTTAGATGAAGTGATGGCCTATGCAGTAGCTTATAGACTTGGGCCAGCAGTAACCACTCATTTAGAGGTCACCTTTAGAAATCCCCTTCGCCCAAAAGAGGAATTTATTGCCTCAGGCTGGGTAGTAAAGAATACATCCCGTAAGGCAGAGGCTGAGGCAGAGATAAAGAGGATTAAGGACAATGTAACAATTGCTACGGCAAGGGCTACCCTTTTATTGATAAATAAAAGACTAAGAATCTAGGCTGCAACTACAAAAATGGAGGTATCATGAGCTATCTTGATTTTTCAAAAGGATTGTTACCGGCCATTGTTCAAGACTATGAAACAGGGGATGTTTTAATGCTGGCTTATATGAATGAAGAGGCATGGGAAATGACGTTAAAGACTAAACTTGCTCACTATTACAGTCGCTCTAGACAATCTTTGTGGAAAAAGGGTGAGACATCTGGTCATGTCCAAAAAGTAAAGGAGATTTATATAGATTGCGACGCTGATACTATTTTAATCAAGGTAGAACAAAAAGGGGCAGCCTGCCATATGGGATATAGAAGTTGCTTTTTTAGAAAATTGGAGGATAATGACCTTAAGGTAGTAGGTGAAAGGATTTTTGACCCCAAAGAGGTCTATAAAAATAGAGGGGATAGAGATGAAAAGGCTTAAATTGGGTATCCCAAAGGGGAGTTTGCAACAAGCCACCATTGATTTATTCAATAAGGCAGGTTGGAAGATTAGCTTAGCAGATAGAAGTTATTTTCCATCCATTGATGATGATGAGATTACTTGTACCATGTGTCGTGCCCAAGAGATGTCTAGATATGTAGAAAATGGTACTTTGGATGCGGGTATTACAGGGAAGGATTGGATCTTGGAGAATGGCTCTAAAGTAGTAACAGTAACTGATTTAGTCTATTCAAAAACCAGTACCAGACCTACTAGGTGGGTAGTTGCTGTACACAGGGACTCTAATATAAATAAGATAGAGGAACTCAAAGGTAAAAAGATAGCTACAGAATTGGTAAACTTTACAAGAAATTACTTTAAAGAGAGGGGCATTAATGTAGATATAGAATTTTCTTGGGGGGCAACAGAGGCAAAGATTGCCTCTGGTCTAGCCGATGCCATTGTTGAGGTTACAGAGACTGGTACCACACTCTCTGCCCATGGCCTAAAGATTATAAAGGAGCTCATGGTCTCTTATCCTCAGCTTATTGCCAATCCAAAACAGTGGAATGACCCTTGGAAAAGGGAGAAGATTGAACAAATCGCCCTCTTACTCAAAGGTGCCCTAAGGGCACAACATATGGTAGGCCTCAAGATGAATGTCCCCAAGGGTAATCTTGAGGCAGTAGTCAATGTCTTACCTAGTTTAAACGCCCCTACTGTCTCACCCCTACATCAGGTTGGTTGGTATGCGGTAGAATCGGTAGTAGCTGCCAAAGAGGTAAGAGATTTGATCCCAAAATTGATAAAGCAAGGGGCAGAGGGTATCATTGAATATCCGCTATTTAAGGTAATCTAATGAGATATGTTTACTGCTTAATTGCCCTTTCCTTTATATTGAGTTGTACCTCCAACCCCCCTATTCCTAAAAGACAGCATGCAAATGAGCACTTCCTTTTAGGAGATGCATATCTAAAAGAAGGGAATATATTAGGGGCACTAAGGGAATTGAGCTTGGCAAAGGAGGCAGACCAAGATAACCCAGATATCCATCATGAGTTGGGATTGGTGTATATGGCACTTGATGATTACATCAAGGCTAAAAAGGAATTTGAAAGGGCCATCTCCCTAAGGCCAAACTATTCAGAGGCATATAATAGTTTTGGCCTACTTTATTTTAGGCAAGGGAGGTGGAAGAAGGCAGAGGAATGCTTTAAAAAGGCATTGTCTAATGTGCTTTATGCTACCCCAGAGGATGCATATACCAATTTGGGATTTTGCTATCTTGTCCAAAAAAAATACAAAAAGGCACTAGCGGCCTTCAAAAGCGCAATTCAAAACAAAAGGGAGTGTGCCCCCGCCTATTTGGGGATGGGGCAGACCTTAGAGGCCCTTGGACAGGATCTAGAGGCCCTAAATATGTATAACTTAGCAGCTCAATATGCACCAGAAAATCCTGAAGTATATTATCGTCTGGGAAATGTCTGTATTAAACTAGGAAAGAGGGATGACGCTATAGAGGCCTTAGAGAAAGCAGTTGCCTTAGACCCTGTAGGGGGCTGGGGAAAAAGGGCAAAGTCCCTCCTAAAAGACCTAGACTGAGATGATCTCTAGGCGTTCTCAGGAAATCTTTCCCTTTATGGTAATGGAGATCCTAGAAAAGGCCCAAGATATGGAGAGGAGAGGTGAGGACATAGTCCATTTAGAGATAGGCGAGCCTGATCTTGATACGCCTGAGTGCATTAAGGCCGCTGCTAGGCGTGCCTTAAGGGATGGAAAGACACACTATACGCATAGCTTGGGCATTTTGGAATTAAGAAAGGCCATTGCTGAATACTATAAAGAAAAATATAGTGTGGATGTAGGCACTGAACAGATAGTAGTCACTGCGGGTACATCGCCTGCCTTGCTCCTGGTATTGGCCGCACTTTTAGAACCAGGTGATGAGGTAATTTTATCCAATCCCCACTATGCATGCTATCCCAATTTTATAAGATTTCTGGGTGGAAATCCAGTATTTGTCCCAGTCTTTGAAGAAAATGGATTTTTATATGATATTAAGGCCGTTAAGGCATCAATAACAAAAAAGACAAAGGCTATTTTAATCAACTCCCCAGCCAATCCTACAGGGGCAGTGCTCTCTCCTTACCATCTAGAATCACTAGCAGATTTGGGGATTTATATAATCTCTGATGAGATTTATCATGGTTTGATTTATGGGGAAAGGGGGCATACAATCCTGGAATTTACAGATAAGGCATTTGTCTTAAATGGTTTTTCCAAACTCTATGCCATGACAGGGTTTCGCTTGGGGTATATCATTGCCCCAGCCAAATTTGTGCGCCCTATTCAAAAAATGCAACAGAATTTTTTTATATGTCCAAACTCTATCTCCCAATATGCGGCCATTGCTGCACTCAGAGAGGCCCAGGAGGAGGCAAGGCATATCCGTAAAATCTACAATGAACGCCGCCTTTTTATGCTTAAACACCTCAGGGCCCTTGGATTCAATATAGGTGCAGAGCCCAAAGGGGCATTTTATATATTTGTTAATACTAAGAAAATCTCTCAAGATTCTTATAGCCTGGCCTTAGATATTTTGGAGAGGGCAAAGGTAGCAGTGACACCTGGGATTGATTTTGGCAGCAATGGGGAGGGATATCTACGTTTTTCCTATACAAATTCCTTGGAAAATATTGCAGAAGGGATGAAAAGATTAGAGAAGTATTTATCCCTTTTTTGTCTTTGACCTATTAATCATTTTAAAATACCTTCTAAAACAAAATATACTAAGACCCAAAATGCTTGACCACACCAAGGATAAAAATATCCAACCAGAGAGCTTCATTTCCTTTTCCTCCATGCTAGATGAATTAACCAGCCTGCCAATAAGAGGCTAAATAAGATCAATCCACGGGCCAAGAGTCTATATGGGCGGTCACAGGCAGGTATCCCTCTAAGAAGCAGGACATCTATCCCATCTTGCAGAAGCCAGACAAAGAATATCACAATTAGACAGGTAGGTGTTATGTATTTAAGGACAAAGCGGTAGATGTTTGGTACCTTTATCCATGCCCCTTTATGCATCTCAGAAAATCCTTTATCAATCCCATAGACCCAGCCAAAGAGAATGACTTCTATGGTCCCCAATATGGGCAGGCTCATTGTGCCAATCCAAAAGTCTAGTTCGTCTAAAAAACCATGTTTTAAAAAAAAGATAACCATCTGAGTTGGAAGAAATGAGAAGATTGCTATCATTACAACGGCCCTCTTCCAAGGGATGTTTAATTCATCTATAAGAAAGGCCACACAAGGCTGGATAATAGATACTGAAGATGTAAGCCCAGCAAAAAAAAGCAAGAAAAACCAGAGAAATCCCCAAATCTGTCCTAGTGGCAAATGGGTAAGCACTAAGGGGGTGGAGAGAAAGGCAAGGTCAAATGCCCCTCCCTTAGATATCTGGGCTATACCAAAGAAGGCCACAGCAGCAGGGATGGCGATAGAACCTCCAAAGATTACCTCTGCTATTTCATTTAATGAGGTTACAGTAAGTCCAGACAAGACTATATCGTCCTTCTCTCTCAAATAGCTGGCATAGCACTGAATCGTACCCAACCCCAAACTTAGGGTAAAAAAGATCTGCCCTGCAGCGGCCAACCAAGTACTTGCATCCTTTAGCTGGGAGAAATTTGGATTCCACAAAAAACCCAATCCTGCAAGAGCATTCCTCTCTGGATGAGAGGGGTCTGGGGTACCCAATGTCAATGCCCTTATCATAAGCACAATGGCAATAAAAAAAAGTGTAGGCATTGCCAACCTGGAAAGCCTTTCTATCCCCTTTCCTAAGCCGCGATACAGAATAATAAAATTGGCAAAGAATGTTATAAGAAAGAATAAATAGGCAGTCCATATAGAGGAGAAGGGACCCTTTTCTATACCTTGAAAACTCCTTAGAAAGTTGCTCATACTCTCTAAATCGTTTAGACCAAAATAGGCCTTAGTGAGGGAGAAGAAGGCAAAGGCAAGTGTCCAAGAACAGACATAGAGATAGTAGATACCCAAGATTAAAGGGATTATAAGGCCCAATACACCTAGATATTTTGCAATAGGATGGGGCCAAAGGATTTCAAATATGCCTGGGGTAGTCCCATGACCATATCTTCCTCCCAATCGCCCAATAGTCCATTCCAGCCACATCATAGGAATGCCCATGATGGTCAAAAACAAAAAGTAGGGTATCATAAATGCGCCGCCGCCATGCTGGCTGGCCTGAACAGGAAATCGCAATAGGTTTCCCAGGCCTATTGCTGCCCCAGCAGTAGCCAAAATCATGCCAAACTTTGTGGCCCAGGTCTCCCTTGGAACAGGCATATAACTTACTATACTGGCCAATTTCCCCTGTCAAGTTTTATGTTTGTTATAAATCTCTTTTTTCTTGACAAAAAGGTAGGTTGCCTTTATTATTTTTTCGTGTTCATTGAGCAAATTCCTGTAAGGTTAGGGGAATTGGAGATATTTTCTTATCTTGTCGCCTGTCCAAAGACAAGAGAAGGGATAGTAATTGATGTGGCCGCTGAGTGTGAAAAGATTTTGAATAAGATTAAACAAAGGGATATAAATTTAAAATACATTGTAAGCACTCACGGTCATCCAGACCACATTGCTGGCAATCAGGAGATGAAGAAACTAACTGGGGCTAAGATTGTCTTGCATGAGGCAGACGTGGCCTTCTTCAATACAGAAGAGGCAAAGGATGTATTTAAAAGATTGGGGCTCTTTTGTTTACCAAAGGCAGATATACTAGTAAAGGACAATGATATACTAGAAATAGGTACATTGAAAATAAATATCATCCATACACCTGGCCATACCCCTGGGAGTATTTGCCTTTATGTAGATGGAAACCTATTTACAGGTGACACATTATTTGTAGGGGCAGTAGGGAGGACTGACTTACCAGGTGGTTCCTTTGAACAGCTTTTAAACTCCATAAAGGAAAAGCTTCTACCACTGCCAGATGAGACCATTATTTGGCCAGGCCATGGCTATGAAGGACAATCCTCTACCCTGGCAAGGGAAAAACAGCAGAATCTTTATATAACGGATTTTATCTTAGGTAGCTACTAGGTTACTTCCTTACCTGCATCTGGCCCAGGGCTGGTTATATAAATAGACTTTACCTTTACGATAACTACACCTTTTGGGTCTAGTTCAGGATTTATAGCCTTTACTACCTTTACCCCCTCCTCAAACAATTTGCCAGAGGTCTCAATCCTTGCCTCCCCTTTAAATTGATATCCTCTTCTGGGTTTGACA
>JAGGTC010000149.1 GCA_021163945.1 Deltaproteobacteria bacterium
GAGGGGTTAGGGTTTAGGCCAGATATGAAACACCTCATTGCTGCACCCCTCTACCATGCCATAGGTTGTGAAGATCAATTGATCCCGGCCATCATATTGGGGCAGACAGTTGTATTAACAAACAATACTACACCCCAAAATATAGCCTATCTTTTAGAGAGGCATAGTATAGATATATTGCTGGGGCCTCCTTCCATTTTTACCCTCTTGATCCTCTCTGGTATGGCCAAGAGATACAGGCTTTTAGGCACTAATGTATTTGGATATGCCGGTGCGCCTATGAGGCCTCAGGTCATCAAGATGCTCAAAAAGGCATTCCCACACATAAAGCTATTTAATTTCTATGGTTCAACGGAGGTAGGGGGGACGATTACTATTTTAGATGACGGATATGCCCTCTCCCATGCAGAGACAGTAGGTAAGGCGGTTAAGGGGGTTGAGGTAAGGGTCTTAGATAAGGATGAATTTGTGTTGGATAAGATAGGGGAGGTAGTGACAAGGCCCAATTACATGAAGGGTTATGTCAATGCAGATACAGAGGGTGTATTTTTTGATGGATACCTGAGGATGGGGGATCTGGGTAAATTGGACAAACAGGGTTTTTTGACCCTATTTGGTAGGATAGGTGATATGATGATTGTCCAAGGTGAGAATGTCTACCCAATTGAGATTGAGAGGGTCCTTATTGAGAGTGGACTCCTAAAGGAGGCATGTGTAATTGGGAGGGATACAATACTTGGGCAGCAGCCCGTTGCCTTTGTCTCTCCTATAGAGGAGGATAAGGAGCGGGTTATAGAAAAACTTAAGGCAATTTGTAAAGAAAAACTGGCAGATTTTAAGCGTCCAAGGGATTTTATAGTCCTAAAAGAGATCCCCAAAAACCCAGTGGGGAAGATAGATAAAAGGAAATTATTAGAACTTCTAAATAAAAAATGAAACCAAAAAGGATTGGCATCATTGGCGGCACGGGGAGGATGGGGCAATGGCTAAAGAGGTTTTTTGAAGGGGCCAGCTATCAAGTTTTAATTTCTGGGAGGAAAACAGAGCTCTCTTCAAAGGAATTGGCCTCTTTGTGCGATGTAGTGGTCATCTCTGTACCTATCAAGGATACAGTAAATGTGATAAAGGAGGTTGGGCCATATGTCCGGCCAGATGCCCTAATGATGGATATTACCTCTATAAAAAAGGGGCCTGTAGAGGCCATGTTGGCCTATTCAAGGTCTGAGGTGATAGGGACACACCCACTTTTTGGTCCAAAGACACCTTCTATTAAAGGGCAGACAGTAGTGATCTGTCCAGCAAGGACAAAGATATGGCTACCCTGGCTCAAAGAACTCCTGCTCAGTCACAAGGCAAGGGTTACCATCTCTACCCCCGAAAAACACGATGAGATGATGAGTATAGTGCAGGGGTTAAGTTATTTTTTCATTCTAGCAATAGGGCTTGCTGTAAAGGAATCACCTTTTAATCTAAGTGAATTTTTGGATCATGGTACCCCGTTTTTTCGCATAATTTTAAGAAAGATACACTTTATACAACAAAATCCAGAGATGTTTGCAACCATTCAATTTAATAGCTATGATAAGATCTCAAGGTCTTTGGAGATACTGGACGGGCTCAAAAAGATTGTAGAAGACCACAATTATCAAAAATTTTATCAAATCCTTCAAAGGTTAGATGAAATACCACTCTCAGAGGAATAAAAGATTGATCATCAAATCAGGTCACCTGATAGACCCAGGCCAAGGCCTTGATGGAGTATTTGATATACTGATAGAGGGGGGTGTAATTGAGGCAATAGAAAGGGATATCCCTGTTGAATACGCAGAGGTTATAGATGCAAGTGGGAAGATTGTTGTTCCAGGCCTCATAGATGTCCATACCCACCTGCGTGAGCCCGGGTTTGAACACAAGGAGACTATTGAGACAGGTGCAAAGGCCGCTGTTGCAGGTGGGTTTACAACTATTTGTTGTATGGCAAATACCAATCCAGTAAATGACAATCAGGAAGTGACTAGATTTATCCTAAAGCAGGCAAGGGCAGCAGGGGCGGCCAAGGTCTACCCTATAGGTGCAGTGAGCAAGGGATTGAAAGGGGAGGAGATGGCCCCTATTGGTGAACTTAAAGAGGCCGGTGTAGTTGCCCTCTCAGATGATGGGAATCCTATTACAAATAGCAGTTTTTTGAGAAGGGCCTTAGAATATGCAAGGTATTTTGGGCTCCCTATTATCTCTCATGCCGAGGATAAGATGCTCTCCCCAGATGGGGTGATGAATGAGGGGAAGATATCTACTCAGTTGGGGCTTCCAGGTATACCAAATACCGCAGAAGAGATTATGGTTTTTAGGGATATTAAACTGGCTGAGCTTACGGGTTGGCACATCCACATTGCACATGTTAGTAGTGCTGGCAGTGTAGAGTTAATTAGGCAGGCAAAGGCTAGGGGTATTAGGGTCACTGCTGAGACATGTCCACACTATTTTAGCCTTACTGAGGAGGCAGTAAAGGAATTTGACACAAATGCAAAGGTAAGCCCACCGCTGCGTACCAAGGATGATATAGAGGGGATAAAAAATGGTCTAAGAGATGGCACTATTGATATCATTGTTACAGACCATGCCCCACACCACCCCCTGGAGAAGGCAGTTCCATTTGAGCAGGCCCCAAGTGGTATAATTGGCCTTGAATCTTCTCTTCCTATTTGCATTAGATTGATAGAAGAAGGTGTACTTAGCTGGCCTGAGCTTATAAGGAAGATGAGCTATATGCCTGCCTGTATCTTTGGACTCCCTGGGGGGACACTTAAATTAAGAAGACCAGCAGATATTACTATTATTGACCCAAAGATTCGCTATCGTATAGATGTAAATAGATTTTATTCAAAAGGCAGAAACTGTCCATTTCATAATTGGGAAGTGATAGGAAGGGCTATCATTACAATAGTAGATGGAAATATTGTCTATAAGGCAGATCTAAGAGACCCGCTTTCCTTGACATACTAATACAGCCAAAGTAAAAGAATACTCAAATGTTTGACTATTTTATAAAAGGTGGGCCGCTTATGTACCCTATTGGCATCTTATCAATTATTTCTTTGACTATAATCCTAGAGAGGACTTACCACTTCCTCCGTTTTAGAAGTTGCCCAGATGGCCTTCTTTCAAAGACGATTTTCTTTGTCAAACAAAAAAAATGGAGGGAGGCAGAGGACTTTTTGAACAAGGAAACAGGGCCTTTGGCCAAATTACTGCTTGTTTTGACACAGGGGTACAAGGAGGGGAAGGGAGAGGTGGGGTTGAGGGAGGTGGCAAATTTGGTTGCCTCAAGGGAGATATCCCGTATGGAAAGGCACTTGAGCCTTCTACCCTTGGTATACCAACTGGCACCCCTTTTAGGGCTCTTAGGGACCGTTACCGGGATGATTAAGGCCTTTCAGGTAATTGAAAGAATGGGGGGTAAGGTAAATGCCCTGGTCTTGGCAGGTGGTATTTGGGAGGCCATGATTACTACAGCAGCAGGGCTTATGGTGGCCATTCCTACGGCCTTTTTTTATCATTTTTTAGAAAGGAAGGTAGAACGTACTGCCAAGGAGATACAAGATGCTGCCACCGAATTTATATTTTCCTTAAAGGGTGTTGATGAATAAAAGAGATCTTACCTTAAATATTGCCCCTTTGATAGATGTAGTATTACTTCTTATTATATTTTTTATGCTTACATCTCATTTTATAGAAGAAGCAGGGATAAATTTAACACTTCCCACCTCAAAGACAGCTACTTCCCAAGAGACTTCACACATTGTGGTCAGTATTACAAAGGATGAAAGGGTATTTTTAAATGATAGGCCTATAAGTATAGAAAAGCTCTCTTCATACTTAGAACCACTTATTGGAAAGAGAGAGGAAAAAGAGGTTGTGGTGAAGGTAGATAAGGATTGTAGGGTGCAGGTCTTGGTCTCTACAATGGATGAGATCAGAAGGGCAGGGGCAAGGGCAATAGTGCTTTCTGCAGAAAGGGATGAAAGAGAATAAGGTACTTATCCTTTCATTTTTGGTCTCTATAGCCATCCATTTAGCAATATTTACAATACCAACTATTTCAAAGAAAAAGGTAAAACAGGTTCCACTAGCAATAAGTTTCCGATTTATAAATCCAAGTCCTGTAAGTTCTTCAATGCCAAAGAAAAAGATAACTAGACAAATAGAAAGGAGAGAATTAAAAGGGCCTAAAAAAATAGTTAAAAAGAAATTTAAAAAGAAAGCAGAGATAAAAAAGACAAAGCCTCTACACAAAAAAACACAACCTATAAAAGAATCCCTCCCCAAACCAAAAGAGGAAAAGATTGCCTCTAAGGCAGGGGTTTCCATGAAGGAATCGCCAAAATTTATTGGCCTTGCATCAAAAAAAGCAAGATTCCATGAAAATGTAAAGACCAGTGAGGCAGAGATCTTGGCAACCTATATAAATAGGATAAGGCTTATGTTAGAAAAGGAAAAGCACTATCCATTTTTGGCCAGAAAAAAGCGTTGGGAAGGGACGGTTTATATCAAATTTACTATTTCAAGGGATGGGAGTTTAAAAAAAATCAAGATCACTCAGTCATCTGGCTTTGAGGTCTTGGACAGAGAGGCAGAGGCAACCATTAGGCGTGTTTCATTTCCAGCCTTTCCAGAGGGACTGCAACTAACACAATTGCAATTGGAGGTTCCTATTGTATTTCGTCTATTAAGGTAAGGAGGGGAAATAATGTTTAAATAAAATAAAACTAAAAGTGAAATGCAATCTTACCAAATAGCTGATGGAAATTGTTTTCACTCCGCCTTGTAACCAAATTGGCCCTATAGTCAAAGCCAATAGAAAGGGCTGGTAATATTCTATAATCTATTCCACCTCCTACTTGAAAGCCAAAATCTGTATGTGCCCACCCAAATATCCTTCCTGTTCCAGATGCACCAGCAGGAACACCTACGAAAACCTCTTCCGCAGGGAGTCTTTCACCCCAATCCACTTCATAGACATAAACACCCACACCACCAAGGGCATAAAGATTTACACGTGGCAATATATCTCTAAATGTATACTTAAAGTCTGCATTCACAGTAATTGTTTGGGCAAATAAAGTTGTGTGTTGCGGATTTCCCTCCTGATCTATATAATCATAACCCCTCTCCCCATGATTCCAAGAGATGAATAACTCTCCAGAGAGCATATTCCCCAAGGGGTCTTTCTTAATTAGGGGGGACATCCAAACTAGCACCAAACCCATAATTCCCCCCCTTGGCATCATATGCCCCTGTAGCCCAGCCACCGTATATGCCAAATTCAAATGGCCTTTCCTCTTGTGCATATACGGCACAAACCATGATTGTTGTAAATAAAAACACAAAAAAGACCAACTTTCTCATCCCTCTCCCTCCTTGAAAGATTTTCATTATTTCCCCTCCTTATAAGGCTTTTTTCTTAAATATAATCTTTTGTCAAGTTTTTTTCTTATTTGACCTCTAAATCAGACTATGTTATTTAATGTCAAATGAGAAGAATAAGGTATATAATTTTAATTTTTCTTTGTTTTTTTGTCAGTTGCCTACCTCCTAAAAAGTTGGTAGTAAAGAACTTTAAGCTCATTCCTCCTAAAAAATGGCCTAGATTGAGCAGGCCAGAAGATGTCTTAAGTTTTAGACAGGCCCTATATCGAAGCCTAAATTTTTATGAAAGGCTTCCTCTTGATTATGGTTTTTTCATAGATGGGAATTATTATAGCATAAGGGAGATAAAAGAAGGGCTACTTATATTCAATGACTGTCTCAATCAAGCAGATTGGCCAAATTGTCTCAAAGAAAGGTTTGACCTCTATCAGTCAAGGGGGATGGATGGCAAGGGTAAGGTTTTATTTACTGGTTATTATGAACCTGTGTTAGAGGGCAGTCTTACCCCCAGTAATGTATATCGTTATCCTATTTATAGATTGCCCGATGAATGGGTGAAGATTGATTTAAGGGTATTTGATGAAACACTGCCTAATAGGGTTTTGATTGGAATGATAAAAGGGCACAAGGTTCTTCCCTTTTATACAAGGGAGGAGATTGATTATCAGAAAAAATTGGCCGGTAAGGGCTATGAGATTTTCTGGGTAAAAGACCCAGTAGAACTTTTTTTCTTACACATTCAGGGCTCTGGGGTCATAAAATTAGAAGATGGAAGGCGGTTTAATGTCCATTATTGTGGTTCAAATGGCCATCGATATCAAAGTATTGGCAAGGTTTTGGCTGATTTAAACCTATTAAATGATGTAAATGGGAATAATATTAAGGCATTTCTTAAAAGCCATCCAGAGATACTACATAAAATCTTTTCATATAATAAAAGTTATGTATTTTTTGAGATAGCTGAAGATGGGCCAATAGGGAGTATTGGTGAAGTACTGACCCCTAAATACTCTATAGCAACAGATCCCAGTGTCTTTCCAAGGGGGGCCCTGGTTTATATCGTTACCGAAGAGCCTGTAGTAGATGAGCAGGGTGAAATTTTAAGATGGCAAAAATTTCAATCATTTGTATTAAACCAGGACACAGGCGGTGCTATTAAGGGCCCTGGGAGGGTGGATATATTTTTTGGTAGGGGGAAAATAGCTGAAATAAAGGCAGGTTATATGCTTAGAGAAGGAAAAATATACCTCCTTCTGAAGAAAAGAGATTTGTAAAGATTTATAAAATCAAATCCCCTTTTCGCTAAATACCTCAGCAGAAAAGATATAAATTTCTGCTTCCCTCCAACAACCTGGCGCAAGGCCTGCTTTTAAACAAGTATGATCTAAAAACGTATATTTGTCCCATTTGTACTCTGTAGCCACCTGAGGGAGCAGTACACCCCTATTGATCCCCTTAACCAAATATATACCATCCCTTCCAACTTCAATCTCCTCTGGGTCCTTTATACGGCGAAGGGGAGAGAGGACAGAGATTTCAATCTCAATGAGTGGAAATTCTACTTTTGAAAGTGGTGGAAATCTTGGGTCATGAAATGCCGCCTCTATAGCCATTTCTTGAACAGTGAGGTAAAGGGGCCTCTCTCCATAGAGAGATCCAATGCAACCCCTTAGTTGTCCAGATTTATTTAATGTTACAAAGGCCCCGCAGGGCCTCCTTAGAATTTCATCCTTAACCTCTATTTTTGGGATGGATTTGTTTTCTAAATGGGCCTTGATGGCATCACGGGCAATATTTAGCAAAAGGCGCCTTTGCTCTAATGTCAACATAATCTATTTATTAACATACAATAACTTACCAGGCAACCTTCTTAAATTTTCCCCTCTTCTAAGCACTTTATGAACTTATCAACCAATTCTGGGTCAAATTGCGTACCTGCCCCCTTCTTTAACTCGGCTATGGCCTCTTCCTTTGTCAAGGCCTTTCTATAAGGTCTGTCAGTAATCATAGCAGAATAGGCATCTGCAATTCCAATAATCCTGGCAAGTAAAGGTATGTCCTTTCCCTTTAACCCCTCTGGGTAACCCTTGCCGTCATACCTCTCATGGTGATACTTTATAGCATCTATTACATAATCTCGATAAGGTGGAGGGCCATTTAACATCATAGCACCAAGTCTTGGGTGCTGTTTGATTAGTTCAAACTCCTCTTTTTCTAAAGGTCCTGGTTTTCTTAAGATACTCTCTGGTATGCCAATCTTTCCAATATCGTGAAGTAAGGCCGCAATCCGCAAGGCCTCTATCTCCTCTTTGGGGAGATTTATCTCCTTTGCCAAGGTGAGAGAAAGTTTGGTAACAAGCTCAGAGTGGGCCTTAGTATAATGGTCTTTACCATTTACTGCTGTGACAAGGCCCTCAAGGACATTAAGCGTTGGTCTTTTTGCCAATAAGTATTCTTTGACCTCTGGCACACTTACAGAGACTACGGTCTTTCCAAATTGCTTTGATTTATACATCCTCTTATCGGCCAAGGTAATGAGCTCTTGTGGGACCATGCTATCGAATGGATAAGTAGCTACCCCAATGCTTAAACGAATAGGGATATTTATGATATTTCCATTTACTTCAAGTCTTTGCTCTCGCATCTTCTCACAGATCCTTTGGGCTATATTCTTTGCCTTTTCTCCATCGGTATAGGGCAAGATAATCAGGAACTCATCCCCACCATACCGGCCTATTAAATCTACTGATCTACAAGATTTTTTTAAAAGATTTGCTATATTTTTAAGAACTTTATCCCCAACTAGATGACCGTAGGCATCATTTATAAGCTTTAGGTCATCCACATCCAACATCATTACTGAAAATACCTCTTCCTTTCTCCTGGCCCTCTGGATTTCATTTTCTAAGAGTTCATTAATCCTGCGGCGATTAAACAGACCAGTTAGAGGATCCCTTTCAGCCAAAACCTTCATCTTTTCGGCAAGCATCATATATTCATTTTTAAGCCTCCTTTCATCAGATATGATGTCCCAAAACAGCCGGGCACCTATATGCCCTATAAGCTGGACATTGTATGGCATGGTTTGCCTGACACTGTCATAGACCCCCCAATCACCCGTAAGTTCTATAATAAGATCCAGGCCTTGCAGTTTATAAAGTTCCCTAAAGTCAGCAGTAGTGTATATACCTCTTTCCCTTGCAGACTTGATTCCCTCTGCATCTGGATTTATATCAGCTACACCTATAACCTTTATTTTCAACTCTCTCCGCTCTACCATCTCCAGTATCTCCTTACAACGCCTTCCACCACCAACAATAGCTACCTTTAAGGTTTTATTCATTTTACTTAAAATTAGCATAGAGCAAAAGCAAAAGCAACATTAATGGTATTGACAAGCCACTCTTTTTCTGATACAAAGCCCGCCTGATAAAATCCCTTAAGGAGGTAAGAGATGCTAGAGTGTGAGACTGTGAAGAAGGGAACCCCCTGCCCATTTATGACACCCAAGGGGTGTAGCTTTAACGGGGGGTCCTGCCGTGTTATAGTGGAGCAATGTGAGGGTTGTGCCAACATTATAGAGCTCCCTACAGGGAGGTATTGCCGTAAGTGCCCAGACCCATCTGCCAAGTGGCGTTTTGGAAGGTGTAATATGGCTACGCATATCAAAAACAACAATAATAAAGGCAGCAGGCATATCAACCCACTTAAGGCAGCCAAGAGAAAGACAAAAGGCAGATAAAGAATGTCCATTTTAAGGGAGATTGTTGACTATAAAAAGGCTGAGGTTGAGGTATTAAAGAAAAAAAGGCCCATAAGGGAAGAGGAGATAAGGGCTAGGCAATTTCATCATGTATTTTCAAGGGCCCTTATTGGGCCCGATAAAATAAGCATTATCGCTGAGATCAAAAGGGCCTCACCCTCTTTGGGGCCTATCCGCCCTTCTCTTGAGCCAGGAAGAATTGCTAGCATCTATGAAAAAAATGGTGCAGCCGCTATCTCTGTCTTAACAGAAAGGCATTTTTTTAAGGGTGATATAGATTATTTGCCCTTGATAAAAAAGGAGGTAAGTCTACCAATTTTAAGAAAGGACTTTATCATTGATTCTTATCAGGTATATGAATCGAATATCTATGGGGCAGATGCTATCTTATTAATTGTAAGTATACTACCGCCTGATCTATTAAAAGACCTAATTGTGCTTACCAATGAGCTTGGTATGGAGGCACTTGTAGAGGTACATAATAGGGAGGAATTGGAAAAGGCAATTTTGGCAGGGGCAGATATAATTGGTGTAAACAACCGTGATTTGAAGACCTTAAAGATAGATCTAAATACTAGCTTGGAGCTAATTAAATATATCCCTCAAGAAAAGGTCACTGTTGTAGAGAGCGGGATAAATACCAAAGAGGAATTGCTAACACTAGAGGAGGCAGGATTTGATGCTGCCCTTATAGGGACAGCCCTGATGAAGGCAAGGGATATAGGAGAAAAGCTTAGGGAATTTACAGGCATATAACTTGTCTATTTTTTTAATTAGTGGTATCTTTTTATTGTGTCTAGGCCTCGTCTTAAGATCTGTGGGATAACCAGGCTAGAGGATGCCCTCCTTTTGACATCCTTGGGTGTGCATGCCTTGGGATTTATATTTTTTCCAAAGAGCCCACGCTACATAAGCCCAGAGAAGGCCACAGAGATTACCTCTAAAGTCCCACCATTTGTCCAAATAGTAGGGGTATTTGTCAATGAAGAGAGGGAGAGGATTAGAGAAATTGCTAGATTTTGCAATTTAGATATAATTCAACTGCATGGCATGGAATCACCAATGTTTTGTGAGGAATTGGGACTGCCTACAATTAAGGCCATCCGCATAAGGGATGAGACCGACCTTGATTCTATCCCAAAATACAGGGGGAAAGTAAAAGGGATTTTGCTAGATACCTATAGAAAGGAGATACCTGGTGGCACTGGTAAGGTTTTTGACTGGGACCTGGCAGTAAAGGCAAAGAGATTTGGCATCCCGATTATCCTTTCAGGGGGTCTAAGACCAGACAATATAAAATTGGCTATAGAGAGGGTGAGGCCATATGCCTTAGATGTAAACAGTGGGGTAGAGAGGGCACCAGGGATAAAGGATAAAAAGTTGATAAAGGAGCTAATAGATATATGGAAAAAATCATAAATTTACCTGATAGATCAGGGCATTTTGGAATTTATGGTGGAAAATATGTGCCAGAGACACTTATGCCACTCCTCTCAGAGCTTGAGGGGGCATACAAAGAGGCAAAGAGGGATCCTGAATTTAAAAGGGAACTTTCATACTACTTAAAAAACTATGTAGGAAGGCCCTCACCACTCTATTTTGCAAAGAGGCTTACAGATTATTTGGGCGGGGCAAAGATATATCTAAAGAGGGAGGACTTAAACCATACAGGGGCACACAAGATAAACAACACCATAGGCCAGGCACTTCTCTCAAGGAGGATGGGGAAGAGAAGGGTGATTGCAGAGACAGGGGCAGGTCAGCATGGGGTAGCTACAGCTACTGCCTGTGCCCTCTTGGGCCTAGAGTGTGTAGTCTATATGGGGGAAGAGGATATAAAGAGGCAGGCCATGAATGTGTTTCGCATGAAGACATTGGGGGCTGAGGTAATCCCTGTAAGACAAGGGAGCTGTACACTAAAAGATGCCATAAATGAGGCCATCAGAGATTGGGTTACGAATGTAAGGACTACCTATTATCTTATTGGTTCTGTAGTTGGGCCACACCCCTATCCCATGATGATAAGGGACTTCCAATCGATAATAGGCATTGAGACAAAAAGGCAGATCCTAAAGATAGAGGGGAGATTGCCGGACTATATTATTGCCTGTGTAGGTGGTGGGAGCAACTCCATGGGCATATTTTATCCGTTTAGGAATGATAATGTAAAGTTTATCGGGGTTGAGGCAGGGGGGCTGGGTCTGGAGACAGGTAAACACTCAGCTACACTCTCTGCCGGGGAGGTTGGTATACTGCATGGGGCCATGAGCTATCTATTGCAGACAGAGGATGGCCAAATTACACCTACACACTCCATTGCCCCAGGGCTTGATTATCCCGGTGTAGGCCCAGAGCATAGTTATTATAAGGATAAAAATCTGGCCATCTATACCACTGTTACAGACGATGAGGCACTTGAGGCATTTTACCTCCTCTCAAGGATTGAGGGGCTTATCCCTGCCTTAGAGAGTGCCCATGCTGTAAGCTATGCCATAAAACTTGCCCCAAAACTCTCTAGGGATGAGATAATTGTTGTAAACCTCTCTGGGAGGGGGGATAAAGATCTAGATATTGTATTTAAAAAAAGAGATGAGTCACATTAGGGCAGTCTTTAAGACATTAAAAAGGAAGGGGCGCAGGGCCCTGATCCCATTTATTACTGCTGGAGACCCAGATCTAGAGACCACAAAACAATTAATATTCTCCATTGAGAAGTCCGGGGGTGATATCCTAGAATTGGGTGTCCCGTTTTCTGATCCACTGGCAGATGGCCCTACTATTCAGGCATCTTCCCAGCGTGCCTTAAAAAATGGGGTAAATCTTGAAAAGATCTTGGCACTAGTAGAGGAGATCAGGCCAAAGGTAAAGATGCCCATTGTGCTTATGAGCTATTACAATCCCCTGTTTAGATTTGGATTGGAGAGGCTTGCCGATTATTCAAGAGAGATAGGGGTAGATGGATTCATCATCCCAGATTTACCTGTGGAAGAGGGCGATAATTGGTTAAGGATTGCCAAGTCAAGAGGGATAGATACCATATTTCTTGTTGCCCCAACCACCTCCTCTTCTAGGGCATATAAGATTGCAAGAAAGAGCACAGGTTTTATATATTATGTCTCACTTACAGGGGTAACCGGGGCAAGGGAGAGGTTGCCTGAGGGTTTAATAGAGAGTCTAACAAGATTGAGGAAAATAACAAAAAAGCCTATAGCCGTTGGGTTTGGTATCTCCTCACCAGAACATATAAAGATGCTTACACCCTATGCCGATGGCCTTATTGTGGGAAGTGCTATAGTGCGCCTTATAGAAAGGGCCAAAGATCTAGAGGATGCCTGCACAAAGGTATCTAGGTTTGTCTCTTCCTTGGCAGATGCCCTATGATGAAGGGTTTTTTCTCTACTAAGCTTCCCAAAGAGGTATCTGAATTTATAGTAAAATTTGATTCAGTAGGTGCAGAGGTTGTTTCCATAGAAAGGGCACTTGGGAGGGTGCTGGCTGAGGATGTATCTTCCCCTATAAATATCCCTGGTTTTGACCGTTCTACAGTAGATGGGTATGCAGTGAATTCCAAGGATACATTTGGTGCCTCAGAGGCAGTACCTGCCTGGCTTAAGGTAATTGGTGAGGTAAAGATGGGGGAGGTGCCCCACCTTAAGATTGATAGGGGTGAGGCTATTAGGATCTCTACTGGGGGGATGCTCCCCCAAGGGGCAGATGCAGTAGTAATGTTAGAGCATACCCATTTTATAGATGAGACCACCATTGAGGTCCTCAGGCCTGTAGCACCCTTTGAGCATATAATTGGATTTGATGAAGATTTTAAGGAAAATGAGCAGGTCTTTAAAAGTGGTCACAGGTTACGCCCCCAGGATTTGGGCATACTGGCAGCAATAGGAAAATCAGAGGTCTCTGTCTATAAAAGGCCTGTTATCTCTATCATCTCTACTGGGGATGAGATAATCCCCATTAAGCAAACACCAAGATTAGGACAAATAAGGGATATAAATTCTTATACACTCTCTGCGATGGTGGAGGAGGCAGGGGGGATAGCTTTGAGGATGGGGATAGTAAGGGATGATATCAAGGAATTAAAAAAGGTGTGTAAAGAGGCCATAGATAAAACAGATATGGTACTTATCTCTGGTGGTAGTTCAGTTGGCACCAGGGATTATGTATTAGAGGCAATAAGCTCTTTTAAAGACAGTGAAATTCTGTTTCATGGGGTATCTATTAGCCCAGGTAAGCCTACTATCTTGGCCAGGATAAGAGATAAGGCAATATGGGGGCTACCTGGCCAAGTCACCTCAGCCATGATCGTATTTTTGTTGTTTATTAAAAGGCAAATTCAGTGGATAGGGGGAGAACGTCTATTTCCAATTTCATCTAAAGGGATAAGGGCCAAGATGGCCAGAAATATCGCCTCGGCCCAAGGTCGTGAGGATTACATCAGGGTAAGATTGAAAAAAAGGGAGAAAGAGATATTGGCTGAGCCAATCTTTGGCAAATCTGGCCTTATTTCCCCTATGATTAGGGCAGATGGGCTGGTAAGGGTTGATATAAATAAAGAAGGACTTTACAAGGGAGAAGAGGTGGAGGTAATCCTATTTTGAGACGCCATATCTATCTTAAAATGAAATCATTAGAAGAGGCAAAGGAGATATTCTTTCAACAATTTGACTTTACCAATTTTTTAAAATCAGAGAAGATCCCTACTGAGGCCTCTTTGGGGAGGATCACCGCAAAGCCTATATTTTCTAAGCTTTCATCACCCTATTTTCATGGGGCGGCCATGGATGGATTTGCTATTAAGGCAGAGGATACATTTGGGGCCAAAGAGGATGCACCAAAGAGATTAAAAATAGGAGATAAGGCATTTCCCATAAATACAGGCCAACCGCTGCCAAGGGACACAAATGCAGTGGTCATGATTGAGGATGTACTTGAGGAGGGTGGTTATATTGAGATAAGAAAGGCCGTATATCCTTGGCAAAATGTAAGAAAGGTTGGTGAAGATATTGTTGCCACAGAGCTTATAATCCCACAAAATCACAAGATCACTGCCTATGATATCTCGGCCCTTTTAGAGGGGGGTATATTTGATGTAGTGGTAAAAGAGAGGCCTAGGGTGATCATTATCCCTACAGGGGATGAGCTTGTGCCTATAGAAAGGGCCTATTCACTAAAGTCAGGTAAGGTAATTGAGTCAAATTCTTGGATGCTTAAGGCCCTTTTAGAAGAGGCTGGGGCAATTTGTGAAAAGTGGCCTATTGTTCCTGATAAATACGAAATTATATATCAGACTCTCAAAGAGGCAGTTGAGGCAGATGCACATCTAGTAATTATTCTAGCAGGTTCTTCGGCTGGAAGCCATGATTATACGGCCTCTGCCCTTAAGGAATTGGGTGAGGTATTTGTTCATGGTATAGCCATGATGCCAGGAAAACCTACTATTTTGGCAAAGGTAAACAATAGGCCAGTGGTGGGAAACCCTGGCTACCCTGTCTCAGCGGCCATCTCCTTTGAGCAGGTCATTCTACCGCTTCTATCCCATATGCAAGGGACTTTTTATGAAAGAAGGAAGAGGATAAATGTTATACCTTCCTGCCCCCTGCCTTCAAAACTTGGAATTGATGAATTTTTACGTGTAAAGTTGGGCAAAGTAGGGGAAAACTTTATTGCCACACCTCTTCCACGTGCTGCGGGTGCCATTACTACACTTACAAGGGCACATGGTATTATCATTATTCCTTCTAATAAAGAAGGTATTGCTGAGGATGAGCAGGTTGAGGCAGAGCTTTTGGTCCCTGAAGAAGAGATTGCCAATAACTTGGTAATTATTGGTAGCCATGATTTGACAATAGACCTACTGGCTACAGAGGTAAGGAGGATAGACCCATTTTTAAGCATTTCTTCTAGCAATGTGGGCAGCTTGGGCGGGATTTTGGCCTTAAAAAAGGGAAAGGCCCATCTGGCAACCTCCCATCTATTTGATCCAGATACAGGTACATATAATCTAACTTATATAGATAAATATCTAAAGGGCATGCCTGTTAAGGTGATTAATCTAGTAATTAGGCATCAAGGATTGATTATCCCAAGGGGAAACCCCAAGCATATAAAGGGTTTGGAGGATTTGACTAGGTCAGATATTACATTTATAAATCGTCAAAGGGGTGCTGGTACTAGGGTCTTATTAGATTATAAACTTGGCCTTTTGGGGATAGAGCCATCACAGATAAGGGGCTATGAAGATGAGGAATTTTCCCATATGGCCGTGGCAGTAGATGTATTAAGTGGCAGGGCGGATGTGGGTTTGGGTATTTATGCTGCAGCCAAGGCACTTTCACTTGATTTTATCCCTATAGCCAAGGAAGAGTATGACATAATAATCCCAGAACCATTTCTTGAAGACAGAAAGGTTAAAATCCTACTTGAGGCAGTTAATTCAAATGAGTTTAAGAAGAAGGTATTAGAGATGGGTGGTTATGAAATTACCAAAACAGGCATGGTAAAATCATGAGGATCTTTACTAGGGTAAAAGAGGGTCTGGCAAAGACAAGAAAGGCATTAACTGAACAATTTAATCGGTTGATTACAGGAAAGAAGATAGATGATGAGGTCTTAGAAAGGCTTGAAGAAATCCTTATTATGGCGGATGTAGGTGTGAAGGCAACAGATGAGTTAATTCGGCAACTGTCTAAAATGGTTGGTAAAAATGAGATAAAGGACTCAGAGCAACTAAAGGAATGCCTTAAGCAAGAAGTCCTAAAATTCCTTAAAGTAGAGGCACCTCCCTTTGATACCTCTAAGGCAAGGCCCTTTGTGATTATGGTAGTAGGGGTAAATGGGACAGGAAAGACTACGGCCATTGGAAAGATGGCAAAGTGGTTTAAGGATCAAGGTAAACAATCAATTCTAGCAGCTGCGGATACCTTTAGGGCTGCAGCAATTGAACAACTGGAGATTTGGGGCAAACGTGCTGGTGTAGTAGATGTAATAAAGAGCCAACCAGGGGCAGACCCATCAGCTGTGGCATTTGATGCTGTTAGTACTGCAAAGGCGCGTGGTATAGATATAGTAATTATTGATACGGCAGGGCGTCTGCATACAAAAGTAAATTTAATGGAGGAGTTAAAAAAGACAAAGCGTGTCATTGGCAAGGTGATGCCAGGGGCACCCCATGAGATTTTACTAGTCCTAGATGCCACTACAGGGCAAAATGCCATTGCCCAGACCAAGATGTTTAATGAGGCCTTGGGGGTGACAGGTCTGATACTTACCAAGCTAGATGGGACAGCAAAAGGTGGGATTGTGATAGGCATCTGTCATGAATTTAACATACCTATCCGCTTTTTGGGAGTTGGAGAAAAGATAACAGACCTCCGCCTTTTTGATGCAGAAGAATTTGCAGAGGCCCTGTTTTAAAAAGTAAGGCCCCAAAAAAGGGGCCCTATATATTTTTACACACAGCCTGTAGGTTTTGGTAGACCTGCCATCTTACAAGCGCCTTTACCAGGGCCAGATGGAAATAGCTCATAGATTTTCTTTAATTTGAATCCAGTAACTTTACTAAAGATCCTCACCATGGGGGCAATACCGTGTGTTCTGTAATAATCTTGTAAGAAGTGGATGCACTTCCAATGCTCATCAGTCAATTCTGGAATACCTTCAATATGCTTTACATATTCTACCCAATCTCTATCCCAAACATCCAAGCCACCTGATAAAAATCCATCTTCGTCTACTTCCCATTTATGACCTTTAAATTCTACAATAGGCATAATCTCACCTCCTTAAAAATTTTAAATATACTTATCATATAATGCCTATCTTTGTCAATAGTTTCTTAATAATGTTGACACATGGACTTTGGGGTGTTAAATGATTGAGCATGCTTAAGAACCACCTATTTACACCAGGGCCTACGCCAGTGCCGCCAAGGACCCTTCTGGCAATGGCAAGTCCTATAATACACCATCGTTCCCCGGAATTTTCACAAATATTAGCGGAGGTAAAAGAGGGATTAAAATATGTATTCCAAACAAATAATGATGTTTTGCTCTTTGCCTCTACTGGTACAGGGGCCATGGAAGGGGCAGTGGCAAATGCCTTGTCTCCAGGGGAGAAGGCACTAGTGGTAAGGGGGGGTAAGTTTGGAGAAAGATGGGCAGAGATCTGTAAGGCATATGGTATAGAGACCATCAATCTAGATATAGAGTGGGGAAGGTGTGTAAAGGTTGAAAAAATTTTAGAATACCTGATAAAATATAATGATATTAAGGCTGTTTTCATTCAGGCACATGAGACATCTACAGGTGTAAAGTTTCCTTTAAAGGAGATCGGAGAGGCGCTAAAGGATAGGGATGTGATTTTGGTGGTAGATGCCATTTCTGCACTTGGGGCAATAGAGCTTTTGGTAGATGATTGGCATTTAGATATAGTAGTAGGTGCCTCTCAAAAGGCACTGATGCTTCCCCCTGGCCTCTCCTTTGTAAGTATAAGTGAGAAGGGTTGGAAATGGATAGAGAGGTCTAAGCTGCCAAAATATTACTTTGATTTTAAAAAGGAGGCAGATGCCCTCAAAAGAAATCAGCCAGCCTACACCTCAGCAGTTTCATTGGTTATAGGACTTTTAGAGAATCTTAGATATATTAAGAAAAGGGGGTTAAAAAATATCATTGAACATCATAAGAGGCTTTCTGAGGCCACAAAGAGTGCAATCAAGGCCATGGGACTAAATCTCTTTACCAAAGAGGGCCTTTCTGAGGCCATAACCGTTGTAGAGGTCCCACCTGGTATAGATGGAAAAGAAATAGTAAGATTATTAAAAGAGGAGTATGGAATCATGATCGCAGGTGGTCAAGGCAGGCTTAAGGGGAAGATATTTCGCATCTCCCATATGGGCTATGTAGATGAAAATGATATTATTGTTGTGATCTCAGCACTGGAGGCAGTCTTAAATAAACTAGGCTATCATGTTAAAAAAGGAGTAGGCATAAAGGCAGCTCAGGATATATTATTCCATTAAGGAGGTAATATTTTGAATAGGGAGACTTTTAGGGTATTAATAACAGACCCCATTTCTCCTGAAGGTATAAAGATATTAAAGAGGACAAGAGAGATTGAAGTAGATGAAGATACCTCCCTCTCCCCTGAGAAATTAAAAGAGAAGATAAAGGACTATCATGCCATAATTATCCGCAGTGCTACAAAAATTACTAAGGAGATTATTGAGTCTGCAGAAAAACTTATGGTAATTGGCAGAGCAGGTATTGGCCTAGACAATGTGGATATAAAGGCAGCTACAAGAAAGGGAATTGTGGTAATGAATGCCCCTGAGGGAAATGTAGTTACTACTGCTGAGCATACCATAGCCCTCCTATTTTCCTTAGCAAGGAAGATCCCTCAGGCCACAGCCTCTCTAAAATCAGGTAGATGGGAAAAGAAAAGATTTCAGGGAAAGGAGCTCTATAGAAAGACACTAGGCATTATTGGCCTGGGAAGGATTGGGAGCATTGTGGCAGATCGGGCAAAGGCCCTTAAAATGGAGGTAATTGCCTATGATCCATTTATAAGACAAGAGGTAGCTGAAAAGATGGGGGTTGAACTGGTCACATTAGAGGAACTCTACAGGAGGGCTGATTTTATAACTGTCCATACGCCCTTAACACCTGAAACCAAGTGGCTAATAGATAAAGATGCCTTTTCTAAGATGAAAGATGGGGTTATGATTATAAATTGTGCCCGGGGTGGGATTATTAAGGAAAAAGACCTATATGATGCCATTGTAAGTGGTAAAGTAGCAGGGGCTGCCCTGGATGTATTTGAGGAGGAGCCGCCAGGTGATAATCCTTTGCTAGGTCTTGACAGTGTAATCTGTACCCCCCACTTGGGGGCCTCTACCAAGGAGGCACAGACAAATGTAGCTGTAGCCATTGCGGAACAGATCATAGATTACCTGACCAATGGCATCATCAGAAATGCAGTAAATGTACCATCCATTAGTCAAGAATTATTGTCTATGTTGAGGCCTTACCTTACACTGGCAGAAAAGATGGGTTCCTTTCATGCACAGACTATTAAGGGTGCTATAAAAGAGGTAACTATTGAGTATGTTGGGGATGTAGCTAGATTTGATACCCAGCCTATTACCATAGCTGCCTTAAAGGGTCTACTTTCACCAATCCTAGGGCACACTGTAAATTTTGTAAACGCACCCCTTTTGGCTACAAGTCGAGGCATCCGTGTGACAGAGGTAAAGAGAGAGATCCCTACCGACTTTACAAATGTTATCATATTTAGGGTACGTACTGAGGAAAACGAGGCTAGATCTATTGCTGGAACAATCTTTGGAAAAACACAGCCAAGGATTGTACGTTTAAACGGATTTCGCCTTGAGGCAATACCAGAAGGCCACATGCTACTTATCCAAAATGTAGATGTACCTGGGGTAATTGGAAATATTGGTGGAATACTTGGTAGACATGGTATCAATATTGCTCGTATGCATGTGGGTCAAGATGAGACCACCGGACAGACCATGATTTTGCTCTCTACTAATACACCAGTCCCAAAGGATATATTGGAGGAGATAAAGAGGCTAGAACATGTAATCTCTGCATTACCTTTAGAGCTATAGGAGGTATTATGCAAGAAAAAAGGGACTTTGTGATAAAGGATAGACGCCGTATTTTTAAGGAAGAGGAGAAAAAAGAAAAAGAAGAGGCCAAGGTAGAGGGGTCTAAGGAGGTAGAAGAGAAGCCACTACCACCAGTTACATTCTCTAGTTTTATTGTCTCTTTGAGCTCCTCTGCCCTGGTCCACCTTGGTGAGATCCCTGACCCTACTGGAGGGGGGATTAAGAAAAATCTAAAATTGGCAAAACAGACCATTGATGTCCTAGAGATGTTAAAAGAGAAGACAAAGGGAAATCTAGATGTCGATGAAGAGGGGCTTTTAAACAACATCCTCTTTGACCTGAGGGTTAGGTATGTGAAACAAAAATCTTAGGAGGAGATATGAATAAAAAGGTTCCTTTGTGGTTAACCATTTTATTGGTCATTTTTCCTTTGGCCATTGGTGCAGTCTGGCTGACGGGAATGAAGTCTACCCAAAATAGATTGACTGCACCATCTCATGACCCAATTCCTTCTAAATCAGATTTCCCCTCTTTGTCCTCCATTGTAAGCAAGGTTGCCCCTGCTGTAGTCAATATCAGTACAGTAAGGGTTGTAAGGGGGCCTGGCCCTGTCTTTAAGTACTTCTTTGGGCCATTTGAAGAAGGTGATCCATTTAAGGAGTTTTTTGAGAGATTTTTTGGGGATATTCCTCAACGTGAATTTAGGCAAAAGAGTTTGGGTTCTGGTTTTATTATCAGTAAAGATGGATATATATTGACAAATAATCATGTGGTAGAAAAGGCCACAGAGATCAGGGTCCGTCTCTTAAACAAGGAGCAATTTGAGGCAAAGGTAATAGGAAGGGACCCCAAAACAGATATAGCCCTAATAAAGATTAAGGCAAATCATAGTTTATCTGCTGCCACATTGGGGGATTCAGATGCACTAAGGGTTGGGGACTGGGTAATTGCTATAGGGAATCCATTTGGTTTGGGGCATACAGTCACAGTAGGGATTATCAGCGCCAAAGAGAGGATTATAGGGGCTGGTCCCTATGACAATTTTTTACAGACAGACGCAGCTATCAACCCAGGGAATTCTGGTGGCCCTTTAGTAAATCTTGAGGGTGAGGTAGTTGGTATAAACACCGCTATAGTAGCCCAGGCACAGGGAATCGGTTTTGCCATACCTATTAATATGGCAAAGTATATCCTCTCTCAACTCAAAGAGAGAGGAAAGGTAATGCGTGGATGGTTGGGGGTAATGATTCAAGAGGTAACACCAGAGATTGCCCATGCCTTAGGGCTAAAGGAGGTAAAAGGTGCGCTGGTGGCAGATGTTACCCCAGGCAGCCCCGCTGATAAGGCAGATATAAGGCGTGGGGATGTTATTATTGAGTACAATGGGAAAAAGATAGAGGAGATGAATGAATTGCCAAGATTGGTGGCAAATACACCAGTGGGTAAGAGTGTACCTATTAAGATATGGAGGAATGGAAAAATAAAACAATTGACTGTGAAGGTAGGCGAGCTTGAGGAAAAGGTAGCAAAGGGGGAAAGGAGATATGCACCTCAAGACTTGGGTCTTAAGGTAGAGGAGTTGACCCCATATTTGGCACAAAGATTGGGTGTTAAAAGGATCCATGGTGTGGTAATTACATATGTAGTACAAGGAAGCCCTGCACACGAGGCAGGGCTTTCAAGAGGAGATATAATCTTAAAGATCAATCGCCATCCCATAGAGGATCTAAATGATTATCAAGATATAATAAACAGTGCTAAGCCTGGAGATACACTGCTTTTCCTTATAGAGAGAAGAGAAGGGACACTATTTGTGGCACTCAAGGTCCCTAAAGACTAGATGCTAAAGTCGTATGCCCCTGCCAAGATAAATCTAATCCTTAGGGTCTTGGGAAAGAGAGAAGATGGGTACCATGAAATCTTTAGCCTGATGCAGAGGGTAAGCCTCTTTGATACCCTCCATTTTAGACCTATTTCAGTCCCAAGGATTGAGCTTAAGACAAACTGCCCTTTTCTTCCTACTGATAAATCAAATTTGATTTATAGGGCAGCAAGTCTATTTTTTAAAGAGGTCTGTAGTGATTCTGGCATAAGCATATATTTAATAAAGCGTATACCTATCTCTTCTGGTTTGGGAGGTGGGAGCAGCGATGCAGCTACTACCCTTTTGAGTTTGAACAGACTCTTTGGTGATTGCCTTTCTAAAAAGAGGCTCCTGGAGATGGCAGTCTCTTTGGGGAGTGATGTACCCTTTTTTATCTTTAAGTCTACAGCCATAGTTACTGGCAGGGGAGAAAATGTAACCCCAATAGATCTAGACTCACACTTTTGGTATATTATTTTGTGCCCCCCTATAAGGGTTTCCACAGCAAAAATTTATAGTTCCTGGAAGTTGACAAAAATAAGAAATGAAACTAAAATACCAAAGGGAAAGGAAATTTTGAGATGTTTGGAAAATGACCTAGAGGACTTTGCAATCCGCTGCTTCCCAGAGATTTCTTTAGCAAAGGAGATGCTTAAGGAAGTGGGGGCAGTGAAGGCGTTAATGACAGGCAGTGGAGGGGCAGTATTTGGAGTTTTTTTAAAAAAAAGGGATGCAAAATTGGCAAAGGAGAGAATAAAAGCACCAAAAGCTTGGAAAACATTTTTGGTCAAGGGTATATAGCTGGGGTGTGGCCAAGCGGTAAGGCACGGGACTTTGGATCCCGCATTCGGAGGTTCGAATCCTCCCACCCCAGCCATCTAAAGTGTGAAAATGAGTGGATTGAGGATATTTGCGGGAAATTCTAATCTGGAACTTGCAAAAGAGGTTGCGGATTACTTAGATGTCTCCTTAGGAGAGGCACTTGTAAGCACATTTAGCGATGGTGAGACAAGGGTAGAGATAAGAGAAGATTTACATGGTAAGGATGTATTTATTATCCAATCCACCTGTCCTCCCGTAAATCAGAATCTAATGGAGCTTTTGATAATTGTGGATGCATTAAAACGTTCATCTGCCAAAGAGATCACTGCAGTAATACCCTATTATGGATATGCACGCCAGGATCGAAGAAACATATCTGGAGAGCCTATTACGGCAAGGCTTGTTGCAGATTTGATTACCACAGCGGGTGCAAACCATATCTTGGCCATGGACCTACACGTAGGGCAAATTGAGGGTTTTTTTAATATCCCTGTAGACCACCTCGTTGCAGCCCCAATCTTCTTGGATTATATCAGAGAAAATATTGGCAGTGATATAGTTATTGTCTCCCCTGATGCAGGTGGTGTAAAAAGGGCACGTGGCTTTGCAAGTAAACTAGGTGCAAATTTGGCCCTTATAGATAAACGTAGAGATGCACCAAATTTGGCCTATGCAATGAACATTGTTGGTGATGTCTCAGGGAAGGCAGCTATTATTTTGGATGACATGGTAGATACAGCAGGTACATTAGTAGAGGCATCTTATATGCTCTCAGAAAGTGGGGCTACCAAGATTTATGGTTGTTGTACTCATGCAGTGCTTTCAGGGCCTGCGATAAAGAGGATTATAGATTCTCCCATAGAAAAACTAATAGTAACAAATACTATACCCCTAAAGGAAGAGGCAAAAAATTGCAATAAAATTGAGGTACTTTCTGTTGCACCTATTTTGGGTGAGGCTATTAAGTATATTTGTAAAGGAAATTCCGATGAATGAATTAGTTTTAAAGGCAAAAACAAGGGAGGTTACAGGTAAGGGGATCTCACGTAAGATCCGTCGTCAGGGCATGATCCCTGCCATACTTTATGGCCCTTCAACAAAACCCATACCCCTGATTACCAGCCCTCAGGCTATCGAAAGGATACTGAGATTAAAAAAGGTTACTTCTTTCTTAGATCTAGAGATTGAAGGCAACCCCCCCCGTAAGGAAAAGGTAATCATTAAAGACATAGACCTCCATCCCGTCACGAGCAAAATCCTCCATGTAGATTTTTATCAAATAAGCATGGATAAGGAGATTACAGTAGAGGTTCCTATAGTACTTATAGGAAGACCAAAGGGGGTAGAGAAGGGTGGGATATTAGAGCAAAATAAGAGGGTTTTGGCCATTTCTTGCCTGCCACATCTAGTACCAGAAAGCATAGAGGTTGATGTAAGTGGGCTAGAGGCAGGTGACTCTATTCACATAAAGGATATTTCCTTAAGAGATGGTATAAAGATTGTGGAAAATCCTCAAATACCTATAGCTACAGTTGTAGTTGCCGAGAAAGAGGAAGGTGAGGCAGAGGAGTCTTAGGCTGGTACTAGGTTTGGGCAATCCAGGTAAGAGATACTATTTTAGCAGGCACAATCTTGGTTATCAGGTGGTGGATAAACTGGCAAGGTATTATAATGTTGCCTTGAGGGAAGAGGGCCTCTTAGTTCAATGGGGGGCAGGAAGGTTGCAGGAAGAAGAATTTATCTTGGCAAAACCAATGACGTTTATGAATCTAAGTGGTGAGGCAGCCCACTATTTGAGAGAGAAACTCAAAATCTCTCCCGAAGAGATGCTGGTAGTGCATGATGACATGGATCTACCTTTTGGGAGGCTTAAGCTAGTGCAAGGGGGAGGATCGGGTGGACATAAAGGTGTGGCCTCTATAATCGATAGATTGGGCACTGAGCAGATCCCTAGATTAAAGATTGGGATTGGCAAACCAATAGATGGAGATGGGGTGAGTTATGTCTTAAGTGAATTTTCAAAAGAGGAGATGGATGTATTGCCTCAAATTATAGAAAAGGCAAAAATGGCTATTGAATTAATTTTAAAGGAAGGTTTACCAAAGGCTATGTCCATATTTAATGTGAGGACAAGGCCGGAAAGTAGAGGTGAGGGATGTTTAAAATAGGTGAATTGTTAGTTTATCCAGCACACGGTGTTGGTGTACTTGAGGCCATTGAGACAAGAGAGGTCTCTGGTTGCCATCAGTTATTTTACATTATGCGTATTTTAGAAAATGATATGATCATTATGATACCCAAAAATAATGTAAAGGAAATAGGATTACGCCATGTTATCTCTAAAGAGGAGATCACAAAGGTCTATAAGTTATTAAAAGATCATAATCCTGTCTCAAACAATG
>JAGGTC010000178.1 GCA_021163945.1 Deltaproteobacteria bacterium
TATTAAACATTGGGGAAAATACTAATCTATCAAAGCTTTCCCTATACAACTTTATCTCAGAATTTAAGCCAAGATTGGTGGGCATCTCCACCTATCAGAGGAATATTCTCTATGTAATTGCTATCTCAAAATTTATAAAGGCAATAGATAAGGAGACAAAGATTGTCTTAGGGGGCCCACAAACCACATTCATGCCTGCCATCGCCCTAAAATATATGCCTGTAGACTATATATGCAGGGGCGAAGGGGAGTTTACCGCACTTAGCATTGCCCAGGCCATTGAGGGAGGTGACCCATTCTCAAATATAATGGGGGCCACCTATAAGGCAGATGGGGAGGTCTTTGATGGTAAACCTACAGTCCCCCATGATGATCTGGACCTTTATCCCTCCCCCCACCTGGATGGGATCTTTGACTATAAGAACATAAAAGAGGCCATTCTACTTACATCTAGGGGGTGTCCTTTCAATTGTATCTTTTGTTATACACCCCATGCATCTCACCATAAAATAAGGTTTCATTCTATAGAGAGGGTTATGGAGGAGATAAAGTGGCTGGTAAAAAGGGGCATTAACCGATTCTGGTTTGCTGACCCAAATTTCTCATTTGATATAGGCAGGGTCCATAGTTTATTAGACAAAATTATTGAGAGTAACCTCAAAATCCATATGTGGATTGAGACGAGGGCTGATCTTATGGATAAGGAGTTGGCAAAAAAGATGAAAATGGCCGGAGTGCATACAGTTGCCTATGGTCTGGAATCTGCATCTGAGAGGGTACTGAAGATCATAAATAAAGGGATCTCCCTTAAGAGGCTTGAAGAGGCCATCTACTTGACACAGAGATATGGTATGGATGTTGAGCTCTTCTCGCTCTTTGGCCTACCCGGGGAGACAATGGAAGATGCACTAAAGACTATAATGTTTGTAGAGGGACACGGTGTAAAGATAAAGGGAAATTCAAATGCACAGCAGATGCAACTCTATTTTGGCTCTACCATTACAAGAAACTACTCTAAATATGGCATCCGCCCCCTAAAAGAAAGACGCCCCCCCTACCTATCCATTGGGGATAGATATGAGACAGAGACCATGTCTTATAAGGAGATCTTAAAGATAAAGGCCATCTGGAGAAAACGCTCTCTGGATAAGGGCAAGAGGATTGTCTCATGATAAGTGCAGTTTACGTTATATTGGACAAAGAAAATCCCAACAGCCTTATAGAAGACATTAAAGGTCTTTTTCCAAGGCTAAAGCTCTTTTCAGAGATATTTTTATTGAGCAATGACCTTGTCTCTGATTTTGAGAAGGTCTTTTTGATTACCAAACAACTTTCAATCTTTTTAAAAGAATATGATTTTTGTAGGGTAAATCTCAATATTGTCCATCCATTTTTTAAAGAGATAAAACAATATTATCTTAAACTAAATACTATAATCGAGCCATTCAATATAGAAGGTTACATCCATCAAGGTACACCACGCCTTATTTTATTGCCAATTATTATTGTAGATAAAGAGACCCCTGAATTGGCAAATATTCTTTATTTTTTAGAGGAAAGTTTCATGATGCCAGGGATTTATACAAAGTCCTCTACCTTCCGCGATAGGGTAGAAAGGGTGTTTATAGAGCCAGATTCTGCAGGAGAGATATTAGATACATTTGCATATTATCACATATTCAATGACATGCTGGATAAAGTAGACTTTCTAGATGACCGCATTATAGGTGACTGTGGCTCAAACTTGATAATAGGAAGGGATGGCAAGGTTTATCCCTGCTTTAGGGCCTATCAGCTTGGTTTATTTAAAAAATGTAACTGTCCTGATTGTAAATACAATGTACTTAAGTGCCTAAAAGACCACCCTCTTTCAAAAGAGGCAGATACAGGAAGCCTGCACGTGCGGATGGCATTTGCCCACTTAGAGAGTAATAATTTTTCTTATGCATTAAGGCACCTTAGAGAGGCACTTTATCTTTGCAAAGAGGATGAGAGACCAAATCTCTATTTTTACATTGGGCTTTGTCAGGCAAATCTAAATAGATACCATGATGCTATAGAGATGTTCAAAAAATCACCCAAAGACTACAATACTGCCTTTTATCTTGGCTTTTGCTATTTAAATAATGGGGACTGTGAGACTGCCATTAAACACTTTAAGGATGCCTTAAAGCTTGATCCAAGAGGAGAAGATAGGGGCCGCATCCTTTTTTATCTAGGACTTTGCTATAAGAATTTAGGTAATTATGTAAGGGCCATTGAGGTACTTAATCGGGCAAGGGCGTTTAATGATGGTGTTGAGATAAATAACCTTTTAGGGATATGTCACTTTAAATCAAGGGACTATGAGAATGCCTTAGGATTTTTTAAAAATGTCATTAGTTTAGACCCATCTTCTGCTATTGATTATGCAAATATATGCATTTGTTTAAAGGCCCTAGGGAGGCGGGAGGATGCTATAAAGTACTGTGAGAAGTCCTTAAGTCTAGACCCTACTATTGATTTTGCAAAAGAGGCCCTAAAGGAACTAAAAAGTGGAAATTAAATCAATCTTTGGCAAAAAGATTCACTTGGTACTATTCATAGTAACCTTTCTTACCACTACGGCCGCAGGTGCCATTCAATCAGGCCATAATCCTCTAAAATCTCTTGGCTCCTTTGCCAAGGGCCTTCCGTTTTCTATTACCCTTATGGGTATCCTCTTGGCCCATGAACTTGGCCACTATTTTATGTCTAGATACCACAGGGTATTGGTAACGCTCCCCTACTTTATCCCAGCCCCCTCACTCATTGGTACCTTTGGTGCATTTATCAAAATAAAGTCCCCTATGCCAAATAAAAAGGTGTTATTTGATATAGGGATTGCTGGCCCACTCTCAGGGATGGTCATCTGCCTACCTGTCCTTGTATTTGGCCTGCTCCACTCCCGTGTTGAGAATATCCCAATCCCTAAAGGTGGAATCAGCTTAGGGAGCTCTCTGATATTGGAGTTACTTACCAGGATTATCTGGGGGGACCTCCCAAAGGATACCCAAATCATTTTGCACCCTATAGCCTTTGCTGGCTGGATCGGGCTATTTGTCACAGCCCTAAACCTTATGCCCATTGGTCAACTAGATGGGGGGCACGTGGCCTATGCATTCTTGGGAGAGAGGTTTCATGCAATAATTTCACGCCTATTGCTGGCACTCCTTGTTGTCTTAGGGGTTTTTGCCTGGGAGGGGTGGTTTATATGGGCCCTGCTTTTATTTTTCCTTGGCCTACGTCATCCTAGCCCTATAAATCCATTTATAGACCTAGATAGAAAGAGAAAGGTTATAGGCGTCCTTGGGTTGATTATATTTATCTCCACATTTATGCCCATGCCCTTTGGATATGTTAAATAAAACTATATCACTACGGCTGTTATTATGGCCAGAGTGGCCTTTATCTCCTCATCAATTTTAATCCTTGGTCTTTTTGAGAAAAAGGTGGCCAGATCCAAATAGGAGATAAATGTCCTTCCATCTTTACTCTCTATCCTCCAATACCTCCTCTTGTCTTGTTTTACCCTCCTTTTCCTCTCCCTTATCATCTCCTCTATATTGGCCTCTCTTAGGCAAGTATAGGCAAAATTTGTTGACCAACTATAAAAATCTATCACGGTATAATCTGCTATCCTAAGGTGGAGCCTCAAATCCTTTTCATTCAATTCCCTTTCAATCTTGACCTCATCAATGGCAAATGGCTTTAGGTCTTCATAGTCCTTTAAAAATGTAATGATTGGGCTTACATAACAGGATGCCAAGACAATAGACTCCAAGGCCAGACTCTTAAAATCTAGGACAAATTTCTCTATTACCTCAGATGGGTATATAAGCTTTATAAATGGCCTTTTTTGCTCAATATCTATACTTGGTGGTATACCAAGGTTTCTGTATCTAAATCTCTTTGAGATAAACTTAAGCCTCTCCTCTGTTATTTCCCTGATGTATAAAACACCTCTAAGATTCTTTATAATCCATGCTATTTCTGAAAGAAGTTTCATTAATACTCTATACCCCTCCTACCTGTTATCCCCTTTTTATAATAGTGTTTTATCTCCTTCATCTCTGTAACCAAATCAGCTATCTCTATCAGCCTCCTATGGGCATAGCGTCCAGTGATGACCAACTCTAAGGGAGGGGGTTTGATTAATACTACCTCAAGTAATGCCTCTATAGGAAATAGATTGAGGTGGACTGCTACACTTGCCTCATCTAGGATTACCAGTTTGTATTTATTAGATAAGATGGCCCTTTTGGAGTCCTCTAGGCCATCTCTTGCCAATTTTATGTCTATAGGGCTGACCTCCTTCAAGAGGCCTTTCCTTCCATAGGCCTTGATAGTGATTAAATCTTTAAACCTAGACAATGCCTTATACTCACTAGAGGTCTTAGCCTTTAAAAACTGGCCAATAAATACGTTAAATCCAGCACCTGCTGCCCTTAAGGCAAGCCCAAGGGCTGCAGTTGTCTTCCCCTTCCCATCCCCTGTATAGACCTGTATATAACCCCGCTCAATAGATTTCAAATTTCAATCTCTGCCTAAAGTATTTTTTTAACTTTTCCCTAAGCCAGTATCTAGGAAATGGCAATATGCACAGAAAACCTAGTGCATCTGTAAGAAAACCCGGTGTTAATAAAAGGATGCCGCCTACAAGGACAAGTAGCCCTTCTAATAGCTCATCACTTGGCAACCGCCCTTGTTGAAGCTCAAATTGGATCCTGTTTAAGATGTTTAGGCCCTGCGTTTGGGCCAAATATGCCCCAACCACGGCTGTAAATAGGATAAAGAAGATGGTAGTAATTACGCCTAAATACCTCCCAACCTCTATAATCAATGCCAGTTCTAATAAGGTAACTGTAGTAAAGAGGAGAAAAATCCTAAAGAACATCAAATATCCTTTGCCCTCTCCCAGAGGGCATCCATCTCTTTTAAAGACGTCTCCTCCAGATCTCTACCTTTTTCCCTTAATCTCTTTTCTATAAATTGAAAACGATCTTTAAATTTATAGACAGTCTTTCTCAGTGCCTCCTCTGGCTGGATATTTAAAAGGCGGGCCAAATTGACACAGGAAAACAATATATCCCCTAATTCTTCTTCTATCCTATCCCTATTTTCCTGCTTAAGTGCCCTCTTAAACTCCTCTACCTCCTCCTCTAGCTTTAAAATTACATCCTCAGCCCTTTGCCAATCAAAGCCTACCGTTGCTGCCCTACTGCCTACCTTATAGGCCAACATCAGTGCTGGCAATGCCTTTGGAATCCCATCTAAAATGGATGATTGCAGTTTCTCCTCTGATTTTATCTTCTGCCATCTGACCCTGATCTCCCTTTCATCCCTTACCTTGACACCCCCAAACACATGGGGGTGACGTCTAATCATCTTCTCTTCCACAGTATCTATAACGTTTTTAAGGTCAAATTTCCCTACCTCTTCATAGAGATAGGCCAAAAATACAATGAGGAATAACAGATCCCCCAACTCCTCCTTTATGGCCTGATGACTGCCCCTCTCTATTGCATCTACAAGTTCATAGGCCTCTTCTAACAAATAGTTTTTGATGGTCTTTGGGGTCTGTCTCTTGTCCCAAGGGCAGCCATTTTCTCCCCTCAAGGCCTCAACGATATGTTTTATCCTCTCTATTTTGTCCATTTGCCGACCTTCCTTTCTGCCATCATCCACTTAGAGACACTATTTAGATAGGGATAGGTAATTGATTCCTTTTTCCACTTATTAGGAATAGGATGAAGGGCATTTATTAATACCAAGATGATACAGGCAATGATTATGGCCTTAGCCGCCCCCAAAAATGCCCCCAAGAGGTGGTCTATCCAACCAAGGAGGGATGATTTTAGTAGAATACTTATTAAAATGCCTACTAAATAGGCAAAGATCATAGTGACTATTAAGATCATAAAAAAGGCCAGGAGGTAGGAGAGGGATGGGGGAAGCCAGTGTTTAAGATAGGGGACAACGAGGTAGGCATAATGACCAGCTAGCCAAAATCCCCCTCCTAGTCCCAGAAAAAAGGCCACTCCCCTTACAAACCCCTTTATGGTGTTAGAGATTACAAAAATTACCATCAGGATAAAGAACAGGATATCTATTATGTTCACAGAACAAAAGATAATAAATTGCAGAAAAAATTGCAAGTCAAATAGATATGTGCTATCTTAGATCTGCAGTGGAGGAATACTACACATTTGCCATAGAAATAGCAAAGAAGGCTGGAGAGATACTTTTGGACCTATATCCAAGGGCCCATGAGATACACTACAAGGGGAGCATAAATATTGTGACCGAGGCAGACCTAAAGAGTGAGGGCCTAATAAAGAGGGCCATTAAGGAGAAATATCCAGATCATAATATCTTGGCAGAGGAATCGGGTCTAGAGGGCAGATATGAAGGATTTAAGTGGATAATTGACCCATTGGATGGGACAACCAATTTTGCACATGGGTTCCCTTGGTTCTGTGTCTCCATTGCCTTAGAGGTAGATGGAGAAATCTGCTTGGGGGTAGTACACAATCCCATATTTAAGGAGACATTTTCTGCATTAAAGGGAAAGGGGGCATTTTTGAATGACAGACCTATAAAGGTCTCAAAAAACGAACAGATGCTAAAGGCACTACTTGCTACAGGCTTTCCTTACAATATCCATGAGCAGCCAGAGCCTGTAGTTAGCCGTTTTAATAAGGTATTAAAATTAGCAAGGGGAATAAGGAGGGCCGGCTCGGCCGCCTTGGACCTCTGCTATGTGGCCTGTGGGAGATTTGATGGCTTTTGGGAAGAGAGGCTCTATCCTTGGGATACAGCCGCTGGTCTATTGTTGGTAGAAGAGGCAGGGGGGATGGTCACTGACTTTAAAGGAGACCCCTACTCCATATATGAAAAGGAGATCCTGGCTACAAATGGCCTCATACACAAGGCTATGATAGATATACTTAAGATCAGAGATTTGCAGACTTGATGGCCTCTGCTTGAAAGTGTGTAATCAAAGGTTCTATGACCTTATCCAGGTCCCCGGCCAGTATCTCTTCTAATTGATAAAGGGTGAGGTCGATGCGGTGGTCTGTTAGCCTATTTTGGGGGAAATTATAAGTACGGATACGTTCACTCCTATCCCCTGTACCTATTTGGGTCTTTCTTTGCTCCGCAATCTTTTGTTCCTGCTCCCTTTGCTTTATATCCAAAAGGCGTGACCTTAGGATCTTCATGGCCTTGGCCTTATTTTTGTGTTGAGAGCGCTCATCCTGACACTGGACTACAATGCCTGTAGGCACATGTGTAATTCTTACAGCAGAGTCTGTTACATTTACGTGTTGTCCACCAGGCCCAGAGGCCCTAAATACCTCTACTTTTAAGTCCTTTGGGTCAATATCCACATCTATCTCCTCTGCCTCTGGGAGGATGGCCACTGTAACGGCCGAGGTATGGATGCGCCCCTGTGATTCTGTAATAGGGACCCTTTGAACACGGTGGACACCACTCTCATATTTAAGGCGGCTATAGGCCCCTTTTCCCTCGATGAGGACAATGATCTCCTTGATCCCACCTATGCCTGTGAAGTGTGAACTTAGTATCTCTACATTCCACCCTCTGCTTTCTGCATATTTTGTGTACATCTTAAAGAGGTCTGTTGCAAATAGTGCTGCCTCCTCCCCCCCTGTACCAGCCCTTATCTCCAAAACTACATTCCTCTCATCATTGGGGTCTTTGGGCAAGAGGAGGATCTTTAGGGTCTTATTCAGCTCCTCCATCTTTTTCTTTATCTCTGCTATCTCCGCCTTTGCCAAGACCCTGATCTCTTCATCCTTATCTTTTAAGAGTTCTTTATTCTGCTGTAGCTCCCTCTCAAGGCGCCTATATTCTTCATAAACTTGAACAATCTTAGACAATTCTGCATGCTCTTTGGCATATCTTTGGTATTTTTCAGGATTTGACAGAATACTAGGGTTGGCCAAGGAGGCCTCTAATTCTGTGTATCTATCTTTTATATCTTCCAGCTTTTGCCAAATACTACTATGATTCCTCACTAATTCCATATTTTTGTCTAAACTTCTCCATTCTTCCTGCAGTATCAATGTACTTTTTCTTACCAGTAAAAAATGGATGACAGTGAGAGCAGACCTCTACCTTGAGGTCTTTTTGCGTAGAGCCCACTTCTAACTCAAATCCACAGGCACATCTAATCTTTGTACGATAATACTTAGGATGAATACCCTTTTTCATAACAGCCTCCCACTAAAGGATATAATTTTTAGTAAAAAATGTAAACAGGATTTATTGGTTCATGGAATTTAAAAATTCTTCATTTGTCTCAGTGGCCTTGATCTTGTCCAGCAAAAATTCCATGGCATCCACAGGGTTTAATGGGGATAGGAGTTTCCTCAAGAGCCAGATCCTTGGTAGATAATGTGGGTCAGTAAGCAGTTCCTCCTTTCTTGTCCCGGATTTGTTAATGTCAATGGCCGGGAATATCCTTTTATCACTAAGACGACGGTCTAGGTGGATTTCCATATTTCCAGTCCCCTTAAACTCCTCAAAGATGACCTCATCCATTCGGCTGCCCGTCTCAATTAGGGCAGTTGCCACGATGGTCAGGCTACCACCCTCCTCTATATTCCTTGCTGCCCCAAAAAATCGTTTAGGACGGTGTAGGGCATGGGCGTCAATTCCCCCTGATAGTATCTTTCCACTTGCAGGTATAATGGCATTAGATGCCCGTGCTAGGCGGGTAAGGCTATCAAGTAAGATTACCACATCCTTTTTATATTCAACCAGCCTCTTGGCCTTTTCCATAACTATTTCGGCTACTTGGATATGGCGGTGGGCAGGCTCATCAAATGTAGAGCTAATTACCTCAGCATCTACAGAGCGTATCCAATCCGTAACCTCTTCTGGTCTCTCATCAATGAGGAGTACAATGAGGTAGATCTCTGGATGATTGGCACAGATTGCATGGGCAATGTCTTTAAGGAGCATAGTCTTACCTGTTCTAGGTGAGGCAACAATCAGTCCCCTTTGTCCCTTACCAATGGGGGTAAGGAGGTCCATAATCCGTGTAGAGTAGTTCTTTGGGTCATACTCTAGCCTGATCTTCTCATTTGGAAAAAGTGGGGTGAGGTGGTCAAAAAGTACTGCCTCCTTTGCCCTCTCAGGGGGCCCATAATTGATACTCTCTACCTTTAATAGGGCAAAATATTTCTCACCCTCCTTAGGTGGTCTGATCTGTCCAGATATTGTATCCCCTGTTCTCAGATTGAATCTCCTAATCTGGGATGGGGAGACGTAGATATCGTCTGGGCCAGGTAGATAATTATTGTATGGAGACCTTAAGAAGCCAAATCCATCTGGTAAGATCTCCAGCACGCCCTCACCATAAATCGCCTTATCCTTTTCAGAATGGGCCTGTAGCAAGGAGAAGATGAGCTCCTGTTTTGTCATATTGCTAGCGCCTTCTAAATTGAGATCCTTAGCTAAGGCAAGTAAATCGGCAATTTTCATGGCTTTAAGTGTGGCTAAATTCATAGGCATCCCTCTTTATTGTTTTAATATAATATAAAAAATCCTTGAACAAAGCTGTCTTAGCAATTTTACAACCTAAACAGATAAAGAAAGTAATATCATAAGTGAAGGGTAAAAAATTATTAAACTTACCTCTCTTGATTCATCCTTTTACTTACCACGAGGTGGGTATATTTATTTAAAACATTTTTCTAAAATTGTCAATACAAAAAGAGTCATTAAATTTTTTACATTTCCTTGGGGGCCGATACACCCAATAGCCTTAGACCATTTTTGATTACAACCTTTACCCCTTGTGATAAGGCAAATCTGGCTTGGGTAATTTCCCTTTCTTCCCCCAATATACGATATTTATTGTAATATTTGTGAAATTCCCCTGCCAATGATGTAAGATAAAAGGATAGGCGATGTGGTTCAAAGAATTGGGCAGCCTCCTTTACTACTTCCTTGAATTGTGCCAATAGTTTAATCAGTTTAATCTCTTCTGGGAGGTTTAGGGGGGATAGGTCTATGGCCTCCAGATTAGGAAATGAAATACCTTTTTTGGTAGCTACCTTTTCAATGCTACAGATACGGGCATGGGCATATTGGACATAGAAAACAGGGTTTTCCATGGTCTTTTCCTTGGCCAATTCCAAGTCAAAGTCCAAGTGACTATCAATGGAGCGGGTGAGGAACATAAAACGGGCTGCATCCCTTCCCACCTCTTTTAACACCTCCTTTAGGGTGACAAATTTCCCAGCCCGCGTGGACATGGCTATAGGTTTTCCCTTCCTTTTTAAATGAACTAATTGGGTCAACAATACCTTGAATCTTTCTAAGTCATATCCCATGGCCATAAGGGCTGCCCTTATCCTTGGTAGATAACCATGATGGTCTGCCCCCCAAATGTTAACTAACAGATCAAAACCACGCTCTATTTTTTTATGATGATAGGCAATATCAGAGGCAAAATATGTAACAGTCCCATTGGCCCTAATCAATACCCTGTCCTTTTCATCACCAAAACGGGAGGTAGCAAACCATGTGGCCCCATCCTTTACATAGGTTAATCCCCTCTTCTTAAGCCAATCAATAATGTTCCTTACCTCTTTTGCTAGGGTCTTTTCACTGAACCAACAGTCAAAAAAGACACCAAAATCCTCTAGGTTTATTTTAATTTCATCTAGGATCTTCTCTGCCGCAAGAGAAGAGAAATATTCTATTACCTTATCTTCTGGCTCATGGAGGTACTTATCTCCACTATTTTTTAATATATCAGAGGCCAGTTCCTTTATATATTCACCCTGATAACACTCCTGCGGAAACTCAATATCCCTTCCCAAAAGTTCTAAATATCTAAGATAGACAGAGCGTCCCAGGGTTTCCATTTGTTTGCCGACATCATTTATATAATACTCCCTCTTTACTTCATAACCACAAAAACTCAAAATATTGGCTAGCGTATCACCAACTGCTGCCCCCCTGCCATGTCCAACATGGAGGGGGCCCGTAGGATTGGCACTCACAAATTCTATAAGTACCTTCTTACCATTTCCTGATGAACTACCATATCTATCCTTTAAGTTTAGGACTTCTCTTAAGGCCTCTTGCCATGCGCTAGGTTTAAGAAAAATATTGATAAAGCCAGGGCCTGCAATCTCTATCCGGGCAATTAAATCCGTAGGGGGGAGGTGATCAATTATTATCTTTGCTATTTCTAGAGGTGGTTTTTTTAGTCTTTCTGATAAAGATATTGCAATATTACTGGAAAAATCACCATATACATCTAGACTGGGTACCTCTAAACGGATAGGGGGTGGGCTTGAAATATTTAACTCATCTTTTGCCAAGAGTAACGCTTGAGTGAGGAGGTCTCCTATCCTCTGTTTCATCCTTTTCCTCAGTCTCCTCTTTTATGCTAAGGTCACGTACAAAATCTGGGCAACGGAATGAGCCTGGTTCTGCCTTAATAGTATATTTTTTCTTACAAAACTCCCGCCAGGCACACACTGCACAAAGTTGAAATTGCTTTTCCATAAAAACCTCCTACTAAATAGGATAACACCAATTAGGGGACAAAGCAAGTATTTGGTAAAATGAAGCAGGAAACAACTAATCTCCTTATATGTGTTTTTCATTTGCCCATGACTTTTTGCAGTGTTTTGCTTAAGTCTTTAATTTTATATGGCTTGGCAATAACACCACTAAAGCCATATTTTTTAAAATCTGCCATAATGGGGTCATTGGCATAACCACTTGAGACAATAGCCTTGACCTCTGGGTCAATTTCAATAAGTTTCTTAATTGCTTCCTTACCTCCCATCCCACCAGCAATAGTCAAGTCCATAATGACAACATCAAAGGGATGCCCTGCTGCCTTTGCCCTTTTATAAAACTCTATGGCTTCATTGCCATTTCTGGCAAATGCTACCTCATAACCAAGATATTTAAGCATATCCCCCACAACTTCTAATACCATTTCCTCATCGTCCATCAAGAGGATTCTTCCCTTACCTTTGAGCAGTTTATCTGCCTTTTTCTCTTCAATCTCAATTCTCTTATCAGAAGCGGGCAAATAGATATAAAAGGTTGTTCCAACACCTACCTGAGACTCAACGGTGATATAGCCATCGTGTCTTTTTATGATGGAATAGGCAGTAGATAGCCCAAGGCCACTTCCACTTTGTTTGGTTGTAAAGAAGGGGTCAAATATCTTTGTAATATACTCTTTAGGTATACCAATTCCCTGGTCAGAAATAGATATTTTAACATACTTTCCTTCTTTCAGAGGAAGATTGTCATGTTGGCTGATAACAACATTCTCACAATACACTCTAATTACTCCATCCTTTGGCATGGCCTGGTCAGCATTTATAATTATATTCTGGATGACCTGGCCTATCTGTCCCTCATCCACATTACTGAGCCATAGGTCATCTGCTATAAAAAATTCACACTTTACATTTGAACCACTTAGGGCAAACCTTACTGATTCTTTGATTAGCCTTGCAATAGAGGTTGTCTTTTTAATAGGGGCCCCACCTTTAGAAAAGGTAAGTAATTGGTGGGTCAAATTCTTGGCCTGTAGGCAGATCTTCTCTGCCTCTTCTAATTGTGCTATTACCTTATCCTTCTCTGAAGAGAGCTTTGCTATGCTGATATTGCCCAAGATGGCCGTTAAGAGATTATTGAAATCATGGGCAATGCCACCAGTAAGGACCCCAATAGACTCAAGCCTTTGTATTCTTCCAAGTTCCTCTTCTATCTTTCGCCTCTGGCCAACGTCCCGGAATGCCAACACCACACCTATGATATTTCCCTTCCTGTCCTGAATAGGTGCCCCTGAGATCTCTATAATCCTCTCGGTCCCGTCTTTGGTAATAAGGACTATGTCACTGGCAAGCCCAACTACTAAATTGCCTTTAATTGCCTTTTCAATAGGGTCTTCATGCTTTCTTGTTTTTTCATCAATAATATGAAAGACCTCATTAATATGCCTGCCTATGACCTCTGCCTCGCCCCAGCCTGTCAGCCTTTCAGCTACACGGTTGATTAAGACAATCTTTCCCTCTGTGTCTGTAGCAATGACACCCTCACCGATGCTATGGAGGGTGACACGAAGGCGTTCCTTCTCGGCAATTAGTGCCTCTTCTGTGCGCTTGAGATTTGTAATATCTAGAAAGGAGCCTACACTCCTTTTCGTTCCAGGGATCATGGCCACAGTTAAGAATACATCTTTAATATTGCCCCATTTATCAATGAGCCTAGATTCATAATTTCTTGGGGCGGCTTCTGGGTTAATCCTTCTTAGATAATGATATCTTTTCATTTTCTCCAAGTCATCCTTTACAAAAAGCTCTGTCCAGCTTTTCTTACCCTCTAATTCCTCCTTAGAGTAGCCAGTAAGTCTTTCAAGTTCCCTGTTTACCAGAGATATCGTTGTATCTTCCTCAACGATTACCATCGCAGTTCCTGTGGTCTCAAAAATTGTTCGATATCTTGCCTCTTGTTCTAAAAGTGCATCTTCCATTTGTTTGCGTCCGATGGCATTGCCAATGATCTCAGAAAATGTGCGCAGAAGTAGTAAATCTTCCTCACTCCATTTTCCGGTTTCTGTGACATCGTCAAAGCCAATAAATCCAGCTAACTTCCCTTTCACATATAATGGTAGGACAAGGAGTGACTTGATATCCTGATTTTGCAATATCTCCTTTTCTGCCTCTGCCTCAAGCGGTAGTTTAGAGACATCTTCAATATGAATAATTTCCCCCTTATAAAGTTTTTCCATCCACCATGGAAACATCTTACAGGGAAGATTCTTTAGGTTATATATTTGGGGGCTTACCCCCTCAGCACACCATTCATGGGTATTATTCATTGTTGTTCCATCTGCTCCAAAAAGGAAGACATAAACACGGTCTGCCCCACTGAATCTGCCCACCTCGGCCAGGGAGGCATTGATGGCATCATCAATATTAGAGAAACTGACAAATCGAGACGAAACATTGGCGATTGTCTTTTCAAACGCAAGCCTACGTTTGAGGACTTCTCCTGTCTCCCTATCCCTTATTTTCGGTTTCTTCATGACCTATTTTTAGTATTTTTTCCTGTAGAAATCAAGCAGTTCGGACAGCCTGGGCAATATTTAGGAAAAGATCAAAAAAGATATCTGAAATTCTTAAAGTAAATAGAAAAGGGGCCAAATTTTACTCAACCGTTACACTCTTTGCCAAATTCCTTGGTTGGTCTACGTCTGTGCCCCTATAGACGGCGATATAATATGCCAGAAGCTGCAGTGGGATAGTAAACAAGATGGTCTTTAGGGGAGAGTCCATTTTTGGGATTATCAATATATCATCTGCTGCCTCAATTGCCTCTGTACAATCTGGCTCAGCTACAGCAATGATCCTTCCCTGTCTAGACTTTACCTCTTCTATATTGGCCAGTATCTTAGGATAGGTCTTTTCTCTTGGTGCTAATACCACTACAGGCATATCCTCATCAATTAAGGCAATAGGGCCATGTTTCATTTCACCTGCTGGGTATCCCTCTGCATGGATATATGATATCTCCTTTAACTTGAGTGCCCCCTCTAGGGCAATGGGGTGATAAATCCCCCTGCCTAGGTATAAAAAGTTCTGTGCACGCCCATACTCCGGTGCCAATGCCTCAATTTTATGGGCATCTCTCAATATTTCTTCCATCAGGTGTGGGAGTCTTAATAGATTTTTAAAATGTCCATCCATCTCTTCTTTATTCACCTTTCCCAAGATTAGACCCATATAAAGGCTAAATAGATAGAGGACAGAGATCTGTGTGGTAAATGCCTTTGTAGAGGCCACCCCAATCTCTGGGCCTGCATGGGTATAGATTAGGAAGTCACACTCACGGGTTAGGGTACTCCCCAAGACGTTGCATATCCCCAATATCTTTGCCCCCTTTTTTCTCCCCTCCTTTAAGGCAGCCAGGGTGTCTGCTGTCTCTCCAGACTGGGAGATGAGTATAAGGAGCATATTTTTGTCAATGATGGGATTTCTATATCTAAATTCTGAACCTAGGTCTACCTCTACAGGGATGCCACATATTCTTTCAATCATATACTTTCCAACAAGGCCTGCATGAAAGGAGGTGCCACATGCAACAATCCATATTTTATGAATACCCTCTGCCTGCCTCTTTGATAGGTTAAAGTACTCAAAATGTATACACCTCTTTTTGAAATCCAATCTTGGTCTGATTGTATTGGCAACGGCTTGTGGCTGCTCAAATATCTCTTTTTGCATAAAGTGCTTATAGCCGGCCTTTTCAGCCATTGAGGGGGTCCAAGGAAGCTCCATAGGCTCCCTCTTCAATACATTCCCATCAAAGTCCTTTATCAGAAGCCCATCCCTCTTTAAAATGGCTATCTCTCCATCGTTCATAAATATTACCCTCTTTGTATAGGGTAGGAGGGCAGGGGCATCCGAGGCCAAGAGGTATTCACTATCCCCAAGGCCAATGATAAGTGGACTTTCCTTTCTTATAGCAAGCAATTTATCTGGCTCTTTACTGCTTAAAACGGCAATAGCAAAGGAGCCCCTAAGTACCTTTATAGCCTCACTTACAGCCATCTCTAAGGGCAATTCTTTATATTTGGCAATGAGATGGGCTATTACCTCTGTATCTGTATTTGATGTAAACCTTGCCCCCTCTCTTTCAAGCCCCCTCTTTAGGGACAAATAATTCTCAATGATGCCATTGTGTACCACAGCGATGTTGCCTACTATATGGGGATGGGCATTTTCATCAGAGGGGACGCCATGTGTGGCCCATCGTGTATGGCCAATGCCTACATTTCCAGCAATAGGCTCACTTTTAATGATTGTTTCTAGCTTTTTAAGCTTCCCTTGACACCTCCTACACAATATCTTTCCCTCTTTAACTGTGGCAATACCTGCAGAGTCATAGCCCCTATACTCAAGCCTCTTTAAGGAGTCAAGCAATATATCAACACAGTCTTTATTCCCAATATAACCCACAATCCCACACATTTTTTCTTAGTATAAAAAAATCAAACATCAAAATAAAGGGCAAATTCATAGGGATGAGGCCTAAGTTTCATCTCATTTATCTCCTTTTCTGTTTTCCACTCTATCCAGGTATTTATAACATCCTCAGTAAAGACATTGCCTTTCATCAAAAATTCATGGTCTTCTTTTAGGGCCTCTAAGGCCTCCTCAAGGGAGGTAGGTGTAGAGGGCACACCCTTTAGTTCCTCTGGCGTTAAGGAATATATATCTTTATCTAATGGTTCTCCTGGATCAATCCTGTTTTCAATACCATCAAGGCCTGCCATAAGCATTGCAGAAAACGCCAGATAACCATTACAAGAGGGATCAGGGAATCTTACCTCAATCCTCTTTTGTTTTGGGTCTGGCGAATACATCGGAATCCTTATCCCAGCGCTGCGATTTCTGCTACTATAGCAAAGATTTATTGGGGCCTCAAATCCAGGGACAAGCCGTTTGTAGGAATTTGTAGTAGGTGCTACAAAGGCACACAAGGCCCTTGCATGCTTTAGAATACCGCCAATATAGTACATGGCCAATTCGCTTAGCCCCCCATATCTATCTCCTGCAAATAAGGGCTTTCCGTCCTTCCAGAGGCTTTGGTGTACATGCATCCCTGAGCCATTGTCATTAAATATGGGCTTTGGCATGAAAGTAACAGTCTTTTTGTGCCTTCTTGCCACATTTTTGACTACATACTTATAGAGCATTAGATTGTCTCCCATCTTTACAAGTGGGGCAAACCTTATATTAATCTCTGCCTGCCCTGCTGTAGCTACCTCATGGTGATGGAGTTCTACCTCTACGCCTACCTGCATCAGTGTAAGGACTATCTCGCTTCTAATGTCTTGATGGGCATCTGTAGGGGGCACAGGGGAATAGCCCCCCTTATACCTAGTTTTATATCCAAGGTTTGGATTCTCCTCCCTGCCAGAATTCCATCTACCTTCAATAGAATCCACAAAATAATAACCACAGTGTTCATTTTGGTCAAAACGGACATCATCTAGGATAAAGAATTCTGCCTCTGGGCCAAAATAGGCCGTATCAGCAATCCCTGTGTATTTCATGTAAGTATCTGCCTTTTGGGCAATATACCTTGGGTCTTTTGTATAGTTTTCCCTAGTAATGGGGTCTACTATATTGCAGATGAAACTAATGGTAGGTACTTCAAAGAATGGGTCTATAAAGGTTGTGTCTGGATCAGGGACAATTAGCATATCACTTTCATGGATGGCCTGCCATCCACGGATGCTAGAGCCATCAAACCCAAAACCTTCTTTAAAGGACTCCTCTTTTAGTTTACTAATAGGCAGGGAGAAGTGTTGCCACATACCTAACGCATCGCAGAATTTTAAATCCACTATCTTGACATTGTGTTCCTTGGCAAATTCTAGAACCTCCTTTGGTGTCATAGTTCCCCCTTTAAAAACATTTTTTCAAGTGTATCTTTTATCATCAAAAGGCGTTTTTTGCTGGTTACCTTTCCCCCTTCCTTCTCTTCTACATAAAAGACATCTACCACCTGATCTAGCCTAGTAGAGATTTTGGCAATATGGATGTTCAATCCCAATTTAAATAGACACTGAGCCAATATAAAGAGAAGGGCTGGCCTATCGGCGGTATATACCTCCACAATGGTATAAAAATCGGATGTCTCATTGTCTACCCTTACCTCTGTATCAACCCTTGGTAAATACCTTTTTCTAAGCCCACTAGCATATTTTGCCTCTAGCAGTGTCTCTAAGTCAATTTCACCCTTAATTGCACGGCATAAATCACATTCAACCTTTTTCCACTTTTCAGCCATTCTTTCAATCCCGCTTTTGGTATTTACCCAAAAGGTGTCCAAGGCTATTTTGTTCTTCCATGTATAGGCCTGGGCATTGACAATATTAAACCCATTTAGAGAGAGTACACCTGCCATCTTAGCAAATAGTCCAGGTGCATCCCAAGTGGCTATTGTGACTTTGTAGTATTGGGGCTGAGAGGCCTCCTCCCAGTGTACAACTGCCATTTTTCTGTTAAGTTCATAAATAAGCTTTAGATGAAATAGAATATCTTCAGTGGGTGTAGCAAGTAAATAGCGAGGCGGTAAGGCCTCAAGTAGACATTTTGCCTCATTTTCTGAATATCTCTGATTTAGTCTTGAGATGATATCCTCCTTGATGGCCTTAAGCCTTTTCCAGGTGTCGGCACGGCTAAATTCTCCCTTCTCTAATACCCGTTTAAGTTTTAAAAATAGCTCTGTAATTAAGGCCATTTTCCAGTCAGTAAAGGCACGGGGGCCAGTGGCCTTGGCATCGGCAAAGGTAAGTACATAGAGCATCCCCAGCCGGTTTATATCTCCTATTATTTGAGCTGTATCCAAAATGACCTTTTCTTCCTCTAGGTCCCTTCGCTGGGCAATGTGTGATAGCAGCAGGTGGTGTCGAATCAACCAGAGGATGTCTTCACACATTTTTTGCGGAAGTTTCCATCTTTTTAAAATCTTTTCTACCTCATTTGCCCCTGTCTCTTCATGCGGATGCCCGATTCCCTTCCCAAAGTCATGGAATAGGGCCGCAAGGAGCAAGGTATCTAAACCATTCAATGTTTGGGCTACCTTTGTAAAGGTAGGGTATTTATCCTCATATTTTCCCTGCCTTAATCGTTTTATCTCTTCCACTGTATGGAAGGCATGTAAATCTACAGTATATATGTGGTAAAGATTATGTTGAGGGAGATGTAAGATATTTTGCCACTCAGGAAAGATAGCACAAAATAGACCTTGATATGTCATATCTTCAAAAAAAGGTAAGAGGTTTTTCTGTGTATTTAAAAACTCTAAGAAGGCATCACGTGCCTCTATATTATGGGGTAGCTCTTTCTTTAGTTTTTTGATGGCCTTTCCGATTAAACGTTGGGTATTTAATGAGAAGATTTCCCCTAGATGTGCTGCCCAGGTATAAATTTTAATCAGCAGTGCTGGCTGCCTCAAAAATACCTCTTCATCAGCCACCCTGATTTGGCCACTGCAGAGTTCTATCCCAGGTGCAAGCCTCCTCCTTTGATAATAGAGGAAAGAAGACTTTTTATCCTCTAAAATTTGTTTAAAGAATAGACTTGTAATGTGTTTTATTTCAAATGTATGGATAAAAAATGTACGCATGAAATTTTCTACTGCCTTTATGCTAGGTGTATCTTTAAATCTTAAAAACTTAGCAATTTTTTCTTGATAAATAAATGAGAGTTCATCATTTTCACGTCCGCTTAAATAGTGCAGATGGTTTCTTACCCGCAAAAGAAACTCTGAGGCAGTTTCCAAGCAATCCCTCTCCTTAGAAGAGAGGAAGGGCACCTCTTCATGACCAAAGGCCAAAATTGCCCCCCACTTGATATTGTGTATATCCCGTAGCCCCCCAATCCCCTTTTTGATATGTGGTTCCAAAAGATAGGCATGTTGGCTATAGTGTTGATGACGCCTTTCTTTCCTTTCCCATATGTCTTTTAAAATCTGCTGCCGATGCGGAATGATTATCTGTCTATTTAGTTTCTTTATAAGCCCTTCAAATAATACATAGTTTCCGGCCAAAAAGCGTGGTGTAAGCATTGCCATAAAGGCATAAAAATCACTTTTTGCAACTTGTATACACTCTTCTATTGTGCGAAAGCTATGGTCTAATTTGAGTTTGTAATCCCACAAAAATTGAATAAAATGTACAATGATATCCTTAAGCGCAGCCGATGGCCTCTTTATATGCAAGATGAGTAAATCCACATCAGAATAAAAACTCATCTCCTTTCTTCCATAACCACCAATTGCCACTAATGCTGCTTCATCTGCTAGATTTTTTGGGATCAGCCTCTCCCAGTTTTCCTTAACAAATTTGTCTACTAGCTGTGTGTGGCGATAGACAATCTCCCTCCCACTGGCCCCTGCCAGGTGGTCCTTAATAAGCTCATCCCTTTCTTTGATCAATTCCATAGCTAAAGGGCCTCTTCTCCTTGTTCCCCTGTCCTTATGCGTACTGCCTCTTCTATGGGAGAGACAAAGATCTTTCCATCCCCCATCTTCCCTGTAAAGGCAGCATGTTGGATTACCTCTAGTGCCTTTAAGGCCAAACTGTCTGGAACAACAATCTCAATCTTTAATTTTGGAAGAAAGTCTACTACATACTCTGCCCCTCGGTAAATCTCTGCGTGTCCCTTTTGTCGGCCAAATCCCCTTACCTCTGTTACCGTCATCCCTTGGATGCCTATTTCTGTCAAGGCATCTTTTACCTCATCTAGCTTAAATGGTTTTATTATAGCCTCTATCTTTTTCATTTCTTCCTCCTTAATCCATCAACCCCTCCCAAATATTTCTGATATTTAAACGTAACTCTTGACAGTAACTTCCTATCTGCTCTGCTGGGATTTTAAAAGGTGGTTTTCCTAGGCCCCAGTGTAGCCAGATCTCTTTTAAATCATCTTTTGAAAGGAGGGTATCTAAGGGGCGACTGTAAAGTAGATTTAAGCGATGTTCTAAGGCCTTTAAAAAGTTATAACCATCTATAAGCACATCTGCCTCCTCCTTAAGCAGGCCTGCTTCCTTTATGGCCTTTAGGGCTGTTAATGTATGGCGGTGGCAGATTGTAGGATACTGCCTCCCATAGGTAAGCTGCAGGTATTGTGTTAAAAACTCTATCTCTATAAGACCACCTTTACCCAGTTTGGGATTAAAATTTTTACCTTTTTCCCTTGCCCTCTCCCTTAAGATACGTTCACGCATCTCTCTTATCTCCCTTTTCCAATCAATCTTCTTTTCATAAAGGATTGACTGCCGCAGGGCCTCCCAATTCTTAAGTAACATACCGTCTTGGGCTATACCCCTGGCCTTTATCAGGGTCTGATACTCCCAGGGCCTTGCCTCCCTTTGATAGTAATATCTAAAGGCCTCTAGGGATACTACTAGAGGGCCAAATCTCCCAGAGGGGCGTAAGCGGGTATCTATCTTATAGCCTGGTCCAACTGCATGTGGCAAGGTAAGTATAGAGATAAGTCTTTGGGCTACCTTGACAAAATAGACATGTGCCTTCTGCCTAAAGGATAGATCTGCATCCTGGGGATAGTCATAGATAAAGATCAGATCCAAATCTGATTCATATGCCATCTCCCAACTGCCTAGTCTCCCTAAAACAACAATGATAAAAGGAAGATCTAATGGGAAAAGTACCCTATTTACCTCCTCCTTTGCCCAAGATAAGGCCTGTTTTAGACACAATTCTGCCACAAGGCTAAGTTGGTGAGAGACACGAAAATGACTTAATTTGCCTGCCAGATCATGGAAACCAATCCGAAGGACCTCTTCATTTTTAAAACCCCTTAAGGCCCCTATCTTTTCTTCTAAATCAATTTTTCCACAGATGGCTGTATTTAGGTCTTCCTTTAGTTCATTTTCGGTCTTAATGGGGAGGGACTCTGATGCCTCAATCAGGTTGTCAAAAAGCTGAAAGTGCTTAACAAACAATGTTGACAAAAATTTACTTGCCCCAAAGATTTGTAAAAGTAGCCTTCTTAAATGAGGATTTTCCTTTAGTAGGGCATAAAAACCAGCCCTAGGACCAATGCGGGTAATGAATTCCTCAAGGTGGATCAAACAGAGGTCTGGATCAATTGTTTTGGGTATCTCTTCTAGCATTTCTGGCAAAATGGAGATAAGGAGATTGCGTGCCTGTTTTGATGTATGTGGTATTTTAAGCGTACCCTTCAGATTAGAGATAATCTCATAGGCAAGTCTTGGCCTCTTAAAGCCCAAATCTTTTAGATAAGAAATGGCCTCTTCCTCTAGCATAGGGTCAGTAAAAAGGCCCTTTGATGAAGGCACCTTGCCTTTGGCCTCATCGGTGTGGAGGAGTGCCTTAAAGAGGGAGTGTACAAAACTCCTTGTCTTCTCTAACTGCAAATAAAATGCCTCTAGGGCACTTTTTTCATCCCTTTGTACATATCCCATTAAACGTACGATCTTTAAAAGGCTGGCCCTATCTGAGGGCAGGGTATGGCTCTGAGAATATGTTACCATCTGACAAAGATGTTCTAATCGGCGCAGGTAGCGATAGGCACGGGCTAGCCCATCAGCGTCTTCTGGCTTGATAATTCCCTCCTCTTTTAAGGCAAAAATGGCCTTAAATGTATTATACTGACGTAAACTTGCAATCTTTCCACCATAGATAAGTTGTAGGGTATGGATAAAAAATTCTAACTCCCTTATGCCCCCCTTCCCCAATTTGACATGAAAACCTGATTGGTGGCGGCTTTGTAGATCTAGGGCCCTTTTTAGGACCCTAATCTCTTCTAGTCCAGAATAGTCTAGATAGCGGCGATAAATAAAGGGAATAAGGCCATTTAAGAATGCCTCTCCTGTCTCTATATCCCCAGCTATAGGCCTTGCCCTAAGTAGGGCCAATCTTTCTGAAGTCCTACCAAAATTTTCATAAAAAATCTCTACTGCCCTTGTAGATTGCACAATCTCACTCTCTTTCCCCCCTGGGCGTAGACCTAGATCGACTTTAAAGACGACCTCTCCATAGGCAAGGTCTTGGAGGAGTCTTGTTATGGTCTCTGCAAGTTTATTAAAGGAACTATGTATATCTAGAGAAGGCTTAGGGGTATCATAAAGATAGATAAGGTCAATATCAGAATAAAAATTTAGTTCCTTTGCCCCAAGTTTACCTAGGCCTAAGACAAAAAATTTTGCAGGAAAATTATTATTAAGTGACAATATAATAAGAGCATGCTCATAGCAGGCCTGGATGCATGCCTCGGCCAAATCACTTAACTCGGCCAAATTGGTCTCTAAAGGACACAACTGATTGACATCCCTTGCCCAAAGACGCAGATATTCCCTGGCCTTAAAATCCCTAAGCCTTTTTGGAAAATCGTTTTGGGGGACAAAAGACCTTAATTCTTTAAGAAAATCGTCTTTTGTCTTTTTCTCTGAGATAGCATCTTTTAAAAATAGCCAGTAAACTAAATTAGGTTCTCTTATCAATAGACTAACTAGATATGGGGAGCTTATACAAATCTTTAATAACTGCTTGGCACAGCCAGGGTAGGTATTGAAAAACTCTATTACTTCTTTTGTTTGCTTTTCTAATACCCTCCTTAAGGCAATCTCACCATAAGGCCATAGGATATGGCGGGAGAGGGCTCTATAAATACCTTCATTCATTTTTTTAAATAATCCCAAATTATATAAGGCTTGTAAAGGGGCAAAATACATAAACAGTGAATTTTCGAAAAACAACTGTCAAAGTACAGTTAGGTTTTTAAAGTGAGTTTCTAAATCATGGATGCCAGCTATCCTAACAAATTCTTTTATTCCTTTTAAGAAATCACCCTGGTAATAATCTC
>JAGGTC010000035.1 GCA_021163945.1 Deltaproteobacteria bacterium
TGTGATAAGACTGGTATAGAGAAGAAAAATAGTGCTACAATACACAAGAAAACTGCTTTTTTCATGTATAATGGATAGCATTGATCAGTGCAATTGTCAATATTTTAGCAAACAAACTAAACAAACCAGAGACCATTAATGAGGCTTCATCTTAAAAAGTTTGATGAATTCTTAAGAATCTTAATAGAGATGAGGGCCATCTCCAAGGAGGAGATGGAAAGGATCTCCCTCTATAAGGACAAAATCGCCCGCCAGGATAGATTTACCCTTGAGGAGTGTAAAGACTTTAGGTATTTGATAGAGAAAATAAGAAAGGGGCTGCCAGATAAAAAAAGAAGGGATTTTGACTGGATTGCACCCAGCCTGCTCAGCTTTGCAGGTGCACCAATAATTGATGACTTGATATTAAAGAAGTAATTTTGATAGAATATGATCTATGTTTTGCCTTCACACCGAATATGAGCCAAAGGGGGATCAGCCAAAGGCCATCTCTGCCTTAGTAGAGGGGTTAAAGGCCGGCTTGAGGCACCAGGTTCTATTAGGGGTAACTGGTTCTGGCAAGACATTTACTATGGCAAATGTAATTGCCCAAATAAACAGGCCAACCCTTGTCATTGCCCCAAATAAGGCCTTGGCAGCCCAGCTCTGTGCTGAGTTTAAAAAACTCTTTCCAAAAAATGCCGTAGAATTCTTTGTAAGCTATTATGACTATTATCAACCAGAGGCCTATATCCCAGAGACAGACACCTATATTGCAAAGGATGCCTCTATAAATGACACCATAGACCGCCTTCGCCACTGTGCCACCCATGCCCTCTTGACCAGGAGGGATGTAATCATTGTAGCAAGTGTTTCTTGCATCTATGGCCTAGGTTCGCCTGAGGCATACCATGCACACCACCTGGTACTAGAAAGGGGAAAGGCCTGCCCAAGGGAGTGGGTGATCAGGCGGTTGATAGACATGCAGTATCAGAGAAATGACATAAGCTTTGAGAGGGGGACATTTAGGGTAAGGGGGGATAGGGTAGAGGTCTTCCCTGCCTATGAGGATGAGGCGGCCATAAGGATAGAGTTTTTTGGCGATGAGGTAGATGGCCTCTATATCATAGACCCACTAAGGGGAAGGGTCAGACAGAGATTAAAGGAGGTATTTATCCATCCTGCTACCCATTACATAGCGGAAGGGGAGAGGATGGATAGCATAATCTCTGCCATAAAGCAGGAATTGGATGAAAGGATCGCCTATTTTAAGGCAAAGGGAAGGTTTATAGAGGCACAGAGGATTAGGGAACGCACGCTTTTTGACCTAGAGATGATGGCCGAGATGGGGTTTTGTCATGGGATTGAAAACTATGCAAGATACCTGGATGGGAGAAGACCTGGTGAACCACCTTATACCCTGCTTGATTACTTCCCAAAAGACTATCTCCTATTTATTGATGAGAGCCATATCACTGTGCCCCAGATCAGGGGCATGTATTTTGGAGACCGCTCTAGAAAGGAGACATTGGTAGAGTATGGATGGCGCCTGCCCTCTGCCTTAGACAACAGGCCGCTTAACTTTGAGGAATTTGAGGAGCGCATAAATCAGGTAATCTATGTATCTGCTACACCTGGCCCTTATGAGTTGAAAAAGGCAAAGGGCAGGGTTGTAGAGCAGATCATTCGCCCAACAGGGCTTATGGACCCAAAGATACATGTACGACCCGCTACAAACCAGGTGGATGACCTATTGGGGGAGATAAAGAGGCGTGTGGCAAGGGGTGAGAGGGTATTGGTGACTACACTGACAAAGCGCATGGCTGAGGACCTAACCGAATACTATGCAAACCTTGGGATCAGGGTAAAGTATATGCACTCTGATATTGATACCCTAGAGAGGGTACAAATCATAAGGGACCTAAGAAGGGGTAAGTTTGATGTCCTTATTGGGATAAATCTTTTAAGGGAGGGGCTTGACATCCCTGAGGTCTCCCTTGTTGCCATCTTGGATGCAGATAAAGAGGGCTTTTTGCGGTCAGAGCGATCACTGATTCAGACATCTGGCAGGGCATCAAGGAATGTAGAGGGGGAGGTAATCCTCTATGCAAATGAGATGACATATTCTATGAAAAGGGCAATCTCTGAGACAGAAAGGCGCCGTCGCCTTCAAGAAAGGTACAACAAGGAACACAAGATCACACCAGAGGGCATCAAAAAGTCATTAGATGACCTATTGAGTTCTATATATGAGGCAGATTACTATGAGGTGCCAGCAGTAGAGGAACCAGAGATCTCCTATACCAATAAGGAAGAGCTAGAAAGGGAGATACTAAACCTTACAAAGCAGATGAAGGCAGCAGCCAATGCCCTTGAATTTGAGCGGGCTGCACAGCTTAGAGATAGGATAAAGGTACTTAAAGAGATAGCCCTAAGAAACTATTAGGGATGAAATATAAAGAGGCATTAGATGGACTTTGGCAGGAACTAAAGGGGCCAACAAACTATGACCTGCGCTGCATTATTGAGTATGTAAAACCACTTAGAAAAAGGGCTGCTAGTGAGCTTTTAAAGAGAGAACCGAGCAACTATGACCTATGGAGCATCATTGAGCATGTAGAGGAATTGAGGGAGGAGGCAGCAGAGAGGCTTCTTAAGAGGAAACCAACAAATAAAGACCTATGCTATATCATTAGATATGTAGAGCCACTAAGGGAGATGGCCTGGCAGATGCTCATTAGGCAAAGGCCGCTTAACTACCACCTATGCTATGTAATTCAATATGTAGAATCATTAAGGGAGCAGGCATGGCAGATGCTCATTAAAAAGGGGCCAAGCAATGATTATCTTTGCTATATCATTAGATATGTGGAGCCACTAAGGATTGATGCCTGGAGGGAACTAATTAATAGAGGGGCAACCAATAAAGACTTGTGCTACATCATTGAGCATGTAGAGGAATTGAGGGAAGAGGCAGCAAAAAAGCTGCTTAAGGGAGGGGCAACAAAGAGTGAGCTCTGTTGTGTCATTAGTTATGTAAAGGCATTTAGGGAGCAGGCATGGCAGATGCTCATTAAAAAGGGGCCAAGCAATGCAGATCTACGCTATATCATTAAATATATAGAACATACAGAACCACTTAGGGAGGAGGCAGCAGAGAGACTGCTTAAGGGAGAGCCAAGCAATTATGACCTGCGCTTCCTTATTATACATGTAGATTCTCTAAGGGAGAGGGCCTGGCAGGCCCTTATTGGAAAAAATCCAAGCAATGAGGACCTATGTTATATAATCAAATGGACAGGGATATACAAAGAAGAGGCAGCAAAGAGACTCCTTTTAGAGAGGCCATCTACCAATCGGCCATGGGACTTTATTAAGATATCAGATTCCTTAAAGGTGCAGGCATGGAGAAAACTCCTTGAGAAGGGGCCAACAAACCGTGACCTCTGTTTTATTATAAGATATGTGGAATCACTGAGGATGGAGGCCTGGCAAAGGCTACTTGAAAGGGGGGCAACCAATTTTGACCTTTGTTACATCATTAAACACGTAGAGCCATTAAGGGAGGAGGCCGCAAATAGACTCTTTGAGCAAAACCCAAATAGCTATGAAATAGGCTATATCTTTAAGTATGTAGATTCACTGAGGATAAAGGCCTGGCAAAGGCTTTTAAAGGAGAGGCCAAGGAATGCTGAGTGTATTGTTGAGCATGTGGAGTACCCACTCCCCAAGGAGATTATGAGCGGGGTCAAAAAATCGAACAAAAAAATCATTGATGAGATGATATATTTTGCCAATTTGGGAAATTAGCTAAGCAAGTCTGGACTCCTTAAGAAGGTCTGCCGAAATTTTTCCAAGACAAAGTTCTTTGGAAAACTCTCTTTAGATATATAGGGAATAATGTGTCTTTTAAGCCTCTCAATCATTGTTTCAAATACATTTTTCTTTTCCTTTAAGGGTATCATCCTCCTCTGTTTTCTCTGTTGATAAACAAGGTAATGGCCTACTTTTTTTACAAATGGGCTATACCAATCAAGTGGACTGCCAAATTCCTTAAAATATTCATCCTTTACCTCTATCTTACACCTGGCAATAGCTATCACTGTCCAAAACCCTAGGGCCCCCTCCCTAGAGTCATCCCATAGCTCTAGAATAAGTCCATTCTTTAAGGGGATCTTATCATAAAGTACCATAGTCCCTCTTTCTCTTCCAAAAGGTCCCTTGGGGTGTATCTATAAGCTCAATGCCCCTCTTCAAAAGTTCCTCCCTTATCTTGTCTGCCCTCAGGAAGTCCCTTTTCTTTCTTGCAAAATCCCTCTCCTTTATCAGTCTTAAGGCCTCACTGTCAACTTCTTCCTCTGCAAACTCAATAACATTGAGTACACTATCTATCCTCCGAAAGGTGGATAAGACCTTATCCTTGTCCTCCTTACTCAAACCATCCCTTTGCAGGATGGGATTTACCTTGTGGATAAACTCAAAGATAGAGGCCAAGGCAGAGGATATATTCAAATCATCATCCATGGCCTTGACAAAACGCCTCTCTAGATAATTGATAAGGTCTGGTAGATTTTCAAAGTGGGGGCCAAGGGGGCAGTGTCTTACTTGAAAGATAAAGCTATTTATTCGATTTAGGCTATGTCTTGCCGCATCAAGGCGTTTAAGAGAAAAGTTAAGTGGCCTCCTGTAGTGAGTGGATAAGAGAAAGAATCTGATCTCCTCCCCGCTATAGCCCTTCTCTAAAAGGTCATAGATGGTGATGCAATTTCCCGCTGAATAGGACATCTTTTTTCCATCGACAAATACAAGTTCACTGTGTATCCAGTAGCGGGCAAACTGCCTACCTGTAAATGCCTCGGCAATGGCAATCTCGTTTTCATTGTGTGGGAATATCAAGTCAACACCACTTGTGTGGATATCAATGGTCTTTCCCAGGTGGTGCATAGCCATAGCCACACACTCAATGTGCAGACTTGGCCTTACCTTTCCCCAATTTGTATCATAATAGATACCGGCCCTTAATTCCGGCAGTGTACACCTTTTAAATAGGGTAAAATCCCTGGGATTTTCCTTTTCATAGCTGTCCAGGTCAACAGTCATCCCCAATCTTATCTTATCAAGATTTATCTTAGAGAGCTTCCCATACTCCTTAAAGCGGGCAATGTCAAAATAGACAGAGTGGTGTTTTTCGTAGGCATATCCCTTTTTGATAAGATAGTCTGCAATCTCAATCATCTCCTTTATGTGTTCGCTTGCCCTTGGATAGCAATCTGCTGGTCTTATACCCAAGATATGAGAAATCTTTAAAAATTTTTCTATATAAAATGAGGTCAACTCTGAGAGTGTCCTCCCCTCCTCCCTTGCCCTAGCAATTGTCTTATCATCTATATCTGTAATATTGACTACATGCTTTACACTAAGCCCCTTAAAGCCCAAATATCTATCAATCAGGTCTGCTACTACAAGCCTCCTCCACACACCTAGGTGGGGGACATCGTGTACTGTTGGCCCACATGAATAAATGAGTACCTTATTAGGTGTAATGGGCCTTAGGAATTCCTTTCTGCGTGAGAGTGTATTATAGAGCCTTAAGGTGAGCTGTGGCCTCTCTATAAACAGGGAGGTACTTAGGTACCTATCCCCGCCATCAGGTAGGATGACTACTATAACCCCACTATCTAGTGATTTGGCCTTTTTTATGGCCACATACATGGCCGCGCCTGAACTCATGCCTGCCAGTATCCCCTCTTCCTTTGCCAGTCTTCTGGCCATATAGGTGGCCTCTTCCTCGGTCACATTTACCTTTTCATCCAAGAGCTCCTTTTTGTAAATCCCAGGCAGGTATGACTCCTTTAGGTTTTTTAGCCCTGGGATCATGTGCCCAAAAAATGGCTCTACCCCTACAATCTTTATCCTTGGATTGTATTCTTTAAGCCTCTTGGCCACCCCCATCACTGTCCCGCTAGTGCCTATACCTGCTACCACCATAGTGACCCTTCCCTCTGTCTGTTCCCAGATCTCCTGCCCTGTGCCATTGTAGTGGGCAAGAAGATTATAAGGATTATTAAATTGGTCAGTGAGAAAATACCTATCTGGCTCTTCACGTGCCAATCTATATGCCTCCTCAATTGCCCCATCTGTCCCCAGCTCTGCTGGGGTAAACAAGATCTCTGCCCCATATGCCCTTAGGATTTGGCGGCGTTCTACACTTACTGACTGGGGCATGGTAAGAAGCAATCTATACCCCTTTACTGCGGCCACCATGGCAAGGCCAATGCCTGTATTTCCACTTGTGGCCTCAATAATTACCTTATCTCTATTAAGCAGCCCCTCCCTTTCTGCCCCCTCAATCATGGCCAGGGCGATGCGGTCCTTGATGGAGCCACTTGGGTTAAACATCTCAAGCTTGGCTAGAATCTTGACCTTTTTGTTGGGGTTTAATCTCTTGATCTCTACAAGGGGGGTATTTCCAATGAGGGAGAGCAGGTAATTTCTCATTCTACCCACTTTTTAATAAGATATGGCTTTACCTTTTCAAATATTACACACTCATTTTCGATAAACTCTTCTGCCTCCTGGATGGAAAGCCTCCTTGTCTTCTTTACATAGGAAAGCACCTTACCAAAATAGAGCGGTATTAGGGCATTGAGGAGCCTATATCTATCCAGGGTCTTTTGTTTATATGCGATGGCAAAGTCATAGAGGATCTTTGCCCACAACTCTGTTGGAAAGTCAAATTTCTCAATAGAAAATGTCTTTATTTCCTTAAGCTTATGGAAATTTGGCTCATATAAGGCCTCCTCCCATATAGATGCATATTCCTCAAAACCATTAAGAAAGCCAGTATAGAGTGCCCCTTCATTTATATTAACAGGGGGAGGCAGTTCTGTCTCTCCAAGCCCAAATCCATATATAGCGGTAGGCTTGCTCCATTTTACCTCATTCCAATTTTTGGCAAATTGAGACATCAAATCAAAGATTGTACCAATTACTTGAGAAAACATAGTCCCTAGCATCCTTGCTGGGTCCTTTTGTCTGTGGATCTTGGGGCGACCCATAAATGATTGACAGATGGGAAGGCCCTCGTTTATAGCCAGTGTAGTCATCCATATGTCTATACCAAATTGGCCTACCATCTCAGTCCAGTACCTCCCCTCAATATAGATCCTTAACATTTCATCAGAGAAGGCAAAGTCCCCACCAATTGGCTGCCGAATCCTCCTTCCATAGAGGGCCCTTGTCAAGGGATAGGCAATATTGTTTGTAATAGTCCCATCATATTTGTGGCGGACATAGAGTGGTGTAACAAAGGCAAAGTTGTTAAGGATGGGCTCTACAAAATTTTTGATCCATTTTGGGGTAATGCTCTTTAGGTCTGCATCTACAACAACAATCGCCTTTGCCTCCAACTCCCTTGCCTTATAAAAGAGGTTCCTCAGATTGTTCCCCTTGCCTTTAATACCAGGTGGTGTTGAGATATAAATCTTTGGTATATCAGTAAGGGTATTGAGGAATGCCTCCTTAGTCTCATCTGTAGAGCAATTATCACAGTTTATGATTGCACACTTATACTCTGAGAAATATAGCTTTAAACCTTGGGCTACCTGTTTTGTTGTAAAGCCAATACAATCTGCCTCATTGTAAGATGGTATACCAACTATAATATCTGCTTTTCTTATACCTTTGGGGTTTTCCTCTATCATTTATGTTTTTTTACCTTATATTCAAAAAAATTCAATCCCACCCATTGGTCAAGTCCCAATTTTCCTTATAACTTTCTCTGTTTCCTAGGTGATTACCAAATGTATGCCCAGGTGGATGGAACCAGGTTTGACCGCAAATTGGCCGACCCCAAACTTGATGTTAATGTGAATTTTTGGTAAATAGACAAAGGGGTAATGATAATGGCTGTGATTATAAAAGAAATAAGGCTTAGGGGCTCCAAAGGCGAGATAGAAAGAGAGGCCATATTTGACTCAGGCCCTACCTATTCTTGCATCCATCCAGAGCTAGCAAGGGCCCTTGGCACAATCGAGCCACTGCCAGAGCCCATGGAGTTTAGCACTGCTAAAGAGGGTGAAAAGGTTACTGCTGAAGGAAGAGTAACCCTTAATTTCTACATTGGTAAATATCGCTTCTCCGATGAATTCATGGTGATAGAAAAATTAAGTAATGGCGTGATCATCGGGGCGAAAACCCTTCAGGCCTGGAGACTTAAGCTAGACTTTGAAAGGGATGAAATTATCATTGACCCTAAAGTAACAAAGCTCTGGCTGCTATGAGGAAATACTTAGATTTACCAAAAAGAAATGTATTTTTTATTTGTTAGTAAAAAAGGGGGAGATTATGGAGATAAAGGTAAAAAGTGAGGCCTTTGAGGAAGGTGGTATGATACCCAAGAAATATACATGCGATGGAGAGGATGCCTCTCCTCCCCTCTCATGGACAGGTGTGCCAGAGGGCACAGAGGCACTTGCCCTTATCTGTGATGACCCAGATGCCCCAGTGGGGACTTGGGTGCACTGGGTGATCTTTAATATCCCCCCAGATACTACAGGACTTTCTGAAAATATACCCCCTGAAAGGGTATTAGAGAGTGGGGCAAGGCAAGGAAGAAATGACTTTGGCAATATTGGCTATGGAGGGCCATGTCCACCAAGGGGGACCCATAGATATTACTTTAAATTATATGCCCTAGATAAAAAGGTTGATCTTGAACCTGGGGCGACAAAGGATGAGCTACTTAAGGCTATGGAAGGGCACGTATTGGCAGAAGGCAAACTTATGGGGAGGTATAAAAGATAGCTATTTAATAGACTCCCACCAGCTCCTTGCCTCTCTCTTTATTATCTTCCTAAAGGCACTGGGGCCACCAATCCCCTTTAGTCCAAATCGATAATTGATCTCTAAAAATAGTGGCCTTGGATCCTCTTCTGGGAATAAGATATCAAATGCGGCCAAGTTTATGCCTGTAAGATTGCAGACCTTCTTTGTCAATTCTATGGCCTTTTTCTCTAGTGCCGGTGCCACTCCATACTCTATCCTTGCACCGCGTCCTACATTGCTTCTAAATTCCTTAGGATTTGTCTGAATGCGCCAATAGGTCAAAATACTCTTCCCAATCACCACTACCCGCAGGTCCCTGCCCCCATGTTCAATATAGGGTTGAATGATAAAGGTTGGGCCCCGGTGTTCATATCTTTTAAAGGTCTCCAGTGCCCCAAGCAGTCCCTTTATGGTATTTACCTTGTATACAAATGCACCACCCCCACCCTTACTCCACTTTATTACTATGGGATAGGAAAAGAGGGGTTCATTATTTTCTAGATGCCTCCTCTTAAAGTCCTCAATGCCTGTGTAGAGTTTTGTGGGTGGAAACGGCACCTCACACAATGAGAATAGAAATGTATGGCCAAACTTCCCACCAAAATAGAATCTTGTGTCAAAGTTGGGAAAGACCTCTGCATATCCCTTGCAAAACCAGTACTGGCAGGCAGTACAATAGGGGGGAAGGACAATTGCCTTTGCCCGTTTTATAAGTTTTATTGTCTCAGTTGCAAAGAGCCTTGGATTTGATAGGTCTAAGTTGATGTCCCCATCTATCAATGGATAAAAAGAAAGGAGCATCTGTTATCTTTCACCCAAAACCCGCCTAAGCTTATCTTTTAGATATTTATCTTTTGTTAATAATAGGGCCTTTTTAAAGTGATAATCTGCTTGAGGGATCTTCCCCTTAAGCCTAAAATATTTTCCTAGATAATAGTGAGACCATGCCCTCTCTGGATTTGAATTGTTTGATGAGGCCAAATTGGCATAGGCCCTAGCCAGGTAATAATAGCCCATAGAATAGCTTGGGTTGATTCTAACACACCTCTTCCAGCTAGAGATGGCCTTATCTATAAGCCCCCTCTCCTGATATGCCCTCCCTAAGTAAAAGAGTGACTCGGCATCTTTAGGCACCTTCTCCAAGGTAGAGATGGCCAGTGAAAATTGATTTAAATAAAAATGACAGATACCCAATTCACGCAAGATCAAAGGTTCATGAGGTCTTAAAGAGAGTGCCTTTTTGAAATTTGATAGGGCAATTTGCCAGCTCCTCTTTCTAGAGGCACATAGACCAAGACCATAATAATTCATAAAGTCATTTGGATTTCTCCTTATCGATGCAGAAAAGAAGCTATAGGCTGAATCTACGTCTGTATAGATTGCCTTAAGCCTTGCATAGGCAATCTTAAATCTGGTTTGATCACGGGGCCTTTTGTTATAGGACATAGAACTTAGCGCCTGTTCAATATAGGTAATACGAGAGGAGATTGCCGGGTGTGTCAAGAGATAAGGGGGGATCTTTCCCCCACTTTCCAGGCCCCAACGTGCCAGTTTTTTAAAGGCAGTTACTGTGCCCCTACCATCATAACCGGCCCCCAAGACCAGCCTTAGTCCAGTCCTGTCTGCCTGCTCTTCATCCTCCCGGCTATAGGACAATGAGAGTGTCATGCCCGCTGCTATGGCAGTAGTAGCAATGGCCTCAGTGGCCTCAGGGCTCCTAGCCAATACGCTCCCGGCCAATATGCCTAGGAGTGTGGCTATATTGAGCTTTTTGCTGCTCTCTATGCGATTGGCAATGTGTCTACATATTACGTGTCCACACTCGTGTGCAATTACACCAGCCAATTCATCCTCATTCTCAAAGATCAAAAAGAGGCCCCTATAGATAAATATATAGCCACCAGGTCCTGCAAATGCATTTAAAGTAGGGTCATCTATCACATAAAAGTGATAATCAAATGGCCTTGAAGGCAGTTGATTGATTAGATTTTGGCCTAGTTCATTAATATAATTATTGATAATGGGGTCATCTATAAGGGGCAGCTGACTTTTTACCTCAGCAAAGAACCTTTCCCCCAGCTTCTTTTCCTCTGTTATGCTGAGTGTTGCACTTGCAGGTAGAGTTTGCCAAAGGAGAAAAAATATAGTGATAAAGATGCAGGCCTTCATATAACTACTTTAATGCAGTTTAACTGATATGGCAAGGATTGAAAAAGTGGATTTTTAGTGGATGGATGCAGGAATAGGTAGGGCGTGAGTCAAATATGGCCTCTCTTTTTAGCTCGCCTTTAGAGCCCCTAAGCCTTATCTCTTTTATAATCACAGCCATTATTATTACCTTACCAGAAATCTACACTGACATCAAGTACTTTAATGCGTTCCTAAATTTTTATTTTAATATCGCACCCTTGCTAGCAGAACTCACCAGGTGGGCATAACGCACAGCATAGCCCTCTTTGATCTTTGGGGAAAAGGTCTTAAGGCCCAAGCGACGCCTCTCCATCTCCTCCTCAGAGACCATAAGATTTATACTCCTCTCTGGGATGTTTATTTCAATGACATCACCCTCCCTTACAAGGGCAATGGGGCCCCCACTGGCCGCCTCTGGGGACACATGACCAATGGCCAATCCCCTTGTCCCCCCACTAAAACGCCCATCTGTAATAAGTGCTACCTCCTTATCCAGACCCATCCCTATAATGGCAGCGGTAGGGGTAAGCATCTCCCTCATCCCAGGCCCACCCCTTGGGCCCTCATATCTTATGACTACTACTTCCTTTGGATTTATCCTTTTATTTAATATGGCATTTGTAGCCTCTTCCTCTGAATTAAACACCCTTGCCTTACCCATAAAGACCTTCATCTCCTCTGCCACTGCCGATTGCTTTACTACCCCGCCCTCTGGTGCCAGGTTTCCAAAAAGCACTGCAAGACCACCCTCTTTGTTGTATGGCCTGTCTATGTGCCTGATGACTTCAGGATTTCTATTCTCTGAATGGGCCAGGACCTCCCTCAAGGGCCTGCCCCCTACTGTCATTACATCCAAGTCTAAAAGGCCCTCCTTTGAAAGCTCCATCATAACAGCAGGTATACCACCTGCGGCGTGTAGGTCCTGCAGGAAGTGTGGGCCCCCTGGCCTCAAACTGCAAAGTTGAGGTACACTCTTGCTTATCTCATCAAACATCTTTAAATCAATGACAACCTTTGCCTCATGTGCAATGGCTATTAAATGGAGCACTGTGTTTGTAGAGCACCCCAAGGCCATGTCTACAGAAATGGCATTTTTAAAGGCAGAGAAAGTAGCAATGTCCCTAGGCCTGATCCCCCTCTCAATAAGCTCAATAATCTGCATGCCGCTTTCCTTTGCAAGACGTATCCTCTCAGCCATCACTGCCGGGATAGTGCCATTTCCTGGCAGTGCTAACCCAATTGCCTCACTTAAACAGTTCATAGAATTTGCGGTAAACATACCAGCACAAGAGCCACACCCAGGGCAGGCCACATCTTCAAGGCATTTTAAGTCTTCTTCTGTCATCCTCCCTGAGGCAACCTCCCCTACGGCCTCAAATACAGAGATTACATCAACCGCCTTGCCCATAAACTCACCGCTTAACATGGGCCCACCACTTACAATGATACTTGGGATGTTTAACCTCAAGGCAGCCATCAACATCCCTGGTACAATCTTGTCACAGTTTGTTATCAAGACAAGTCCGTCAAATGGATGGGCCATGGCCATTATCTCAATAGAGTCAGCAATAACCTCACGGCTCATAAGTGAGTACTTCATCCCCTCATGGTGCATGGCAATCCCATCACAGACCCCAATTACCGAAAACTCTATAGGGGTCCCGCCTGCCATCCTCACGCCTGCCTTTACTGCCTCAGTGATTTGATCTAGGTGGATATGGCCTGGGATGATCTCATTAGCGGCATTGGCCACCCCAACAATAGGGCGTTTGAGCTCCTCATCTGTATAGCCCATCGCCTTAAAAAGAGAACGATGGGGCGCCTTTTTTACACCCTTTAACATTAAATCACTTCTTTTCATGATTTTTCTTGATATATTTTTATATAGAAAAAGTCAAGATAAATTAAACAAGAATTATCAATAAAAAATACAAAAGTATCGAAAAAATTAGCAAAAAATAGGGCTTGATAGATAGGCATCATTGAGTTATATTTTTTTGTTAAAAGGATGACAAGGATAAAGTATGTATCCTAAGCTTTTGAATATTGGCTTTGGCAACACAGTAGTAGCAGATAGGGTAATTGCTATTGTCACCCCTGACTCTGCGCCCATGAAACGCCTAAGGGAAGAGGCAAAAGAGGCAGGTAGACTAATAGATACTACTCATGGGAGGAAGACAAGGGCGATTATTATTACTGACAGTAACCATGTAATCCTCTCAGCCATTCAGGCAGAGACCATTGCCCAACGGTTATCCCTTAATCAGGGTCTTAAAGGAAGGGGTGGAAAATAAGGGGGACATTTTTGTTATTTCAGGGCCTTCTGGGGCAGGCAAGACTACAATCTGCCAGCTGCTTTTAAAGGGTGTTAAGAATTTAGTTTTTTCTGTCTCATACACTACAAGGCCGCCACGTCCAAATGAAAGAGATGGTGTAGATTATTTTTTTATCAGCGAGGATGATTTTAGGTCTATGATATATAAAGGAGAGTTTTTAGAGTGGGCCAAGGTCTATGGACACTACTATGGTACCTCGGTAAGCTTTGTCAAAGAGGCCTTAGAAAAGGGGAAAGATGTCCTTTTGGATATTGATGTAAAGGGGGCAAACAATGTGAAAAGGCTCTTTGCTCAGGCAGTTTTGATATTTATCCTCCCCCCTTCCTTAGAGGCACTAAGGCAGAGGCTGTTTCAAAGGAAGACAGACACAGAGGATATCATTGAAAAACGCCTTAAATTTGCAAAAGAGGAGATAAAAAATTGTAAGAGCTTTGATTATATAGTAATAAACAAGGATATAAAACATGCCCTATCAGAAACTCTAGCTATAATAACAGCAACAAAGGCAAGAAGGGACAAAAAATGGCCTTATGTAAAAAAGACATTTCATCTCTAAAAAAGCTTACATCAAAAGGCACCTATGTACTTATAGTAGAGTTGCCTAAAGATACACTTATTACTGTTGGAAAGTTGGGGACATTTATGTTTTCAGCAGGCTTTTATGGATACGTAGGGTCTGCCCATGGGGGTCTTTATAAGAGGCTCAAGAGGTATTTTTCACCCAGCAGGAAGAGACGTTGGCATATTGATTACCTTTTGAAAGAGGGTACTATCAAGGCCATTTTTGCCTGTGAGTCTAAAGAGAGGATAGAATGCACTATAGCCCAAAGGCTCCAACAGACATTGGCCCCTATCCTGGGGTTTGGTGTAAGTGATTGCCTTTGCCTCAGTCACCTATATTATCACCCTAATGAGAGGGCCCTAAGGGGAGAAATCATCAGGGCCTTTAATTCATGTATGTGTTCTATAATAGAAATAGAGGCCTAAGATGAGGATAGTGGCATTTGGTGATATTCATGGAGAGATCTATCATATTAAGGGAATTAAAGAACTTACGCAGGCCGATTGGGTAATTGTTACAGGTGATTTTACCAACATAGGGGGAAAGAGGGAGGTAGAATGGATATTGAAAGAAATAGGTAAATATAATAAAAATATCCTGGCACAACTGGGTAATATGGACAAACCAGAGGTGAATGATTATTTAACAGAATTAGGAATCAATTTGCATGGATATGGGTATAAACTTAGTGAGGATCTGGGTATCTTTGGTGTGGGTGGTTCTACCTTTACACCATTTAATACACCTACAGAATATAGCGAGCAGGAGATAGAAGACATTGTTTATAGGGGTTATGAGATGATAAAGCATCTGCCGAAAAAGATATTGGTTTCTCACACACCACCCTATAATACAAATACAGATGTAATAGAAAGTGGTAGGCACGTAGGGAGCAAGGCAATTAGAGAATTTATTGAAAGATGTCAGCCTGAGATATGCTTGACAGGACACATCCATGAGTCTAGAAATATAGATAGGATTGGAAAAACACTTATCCTAAACCCTGGGATGTTGTCAGATGGTTACATTTTGGTTTATAAAGAGGGTGATATTATTGACGCAAAATTGAGGCCATTAGTTCTATGAGAATATACTTAAACTAAAAAATGAGAGGAGGTTGGCATTGAAAGAGGAAAAGATTAGGAAAAAGGAGAGGATATCATCTGCAAAGGGAAAACTTGGTGTACTTTTACCAGGCATAGGTGGTGCTGTAAGCACTACCTTTATTGCAGGGGTAGAGGCAGTAAGGAGGGGAATGGCCCTACCCATTGGCTCCCTTACCCAATATGGAACCATTCGATTGGGCAGAAGGGATGAAAACAGGGTACCAAAGATTAAGGAATTTATAGATTTGGCCTCTTTAGATGACCTAGAGTTTGCTGGTTGGGACATCTATGAAGACGACCTATACCAGGCAGCAATAAATGCAAATGTCTTAGAAAGGGACCTATTGGACAAACTAAAAGATTTCTTAGAGAAAATCAAACCATATCCTGCCGTATTTAATCGAAACTATGTAAGAAATCTAGATGGAAGACATGTAAAGTCCGGAGGCCATCTAGAATTAATTGAGGCCATTAAGGAAGATATCTCTGATTTTAAGGAAAAAAATAATATAGACCGTTGTGTCATGATCTGGTGTGGCAGCACAGAGGCATATCTTGAACAAAAAGGGGTCCACCAGTCTCTAAAGAACTTTAGAGAAGGGCTTGAGAGGAATGACCCAGACATACCCCCAAGTATGCTCTATGCATATGCGGCAATCTCCAGTGGCATCCCTTACATAAATGGTGCACCAAACCTTACCATAGACACACCAGCCCTACTAGAGCTGTCCAAAGAGCATGAAGTGCCTATTATGGGTAAGGATTTTAAGACAGGGCAGACACTACTTAAGACAATCATTGCCCCAGGCTTAAAGGCCAGGTTGTTGGGGCTTGAAGGCTGGTACTCTACCAATATATTGGGCAATAGGGATGCAATCGTATTGGATGACCCTGGTTCCTACCGCACAAAGAAGGAGAGCAAGCTCTCTCCTCTAACATACATTTTACAGCCTCACCTCTATCCCGACCTCTATAAAGACCACTACCACAAAGTAACTATCCACTACTATCCCCCACGTGGGGACAACAAAGAGGGTTGGGATTGCATAGATATATTTGGATGGCTAGGCTATCCCATGCATATCAAGATAGATTTTCTGTGTAGGGATAGTATCCTTGCTGCCCCACTTGTATTGGACTTGGCACTGTTTATAGACTTTGCCCAGAGGGCCGGCCTTTATGGCATTCAGGAGTGGTTGTCATTCTATTTTAAGAGTCCTATGTATAAAGAGGGCCTTTACCCTGAACACGACCTGTTTATCCAGCTTATGAAGCTAAAGAATACACTACGTTATCTTATGGGGGAGGAGCAGATTACCCATCTGGGAATGGACTATTATATTGAATAAATTTTAGAATAGCTGCGTACCACTTTTCATCAGAGTAATCTTTTATAATTTTTAGTCCATTTTTGGTAAAATGGGGGATTATTTCCTTATAGTTTGCCCTTGAGATGCCAGAGACAATAAGCCAGCCACTGCTATTTAGCAATTCAATCAATTTTTCATATATAACCCTTAGTACTGGGTCATATAGATTTGCTAAGATAAGGTCAAATCTTCCCTCTACCTTTGTTATACAGCAAGAAATCACGTCTATATTCTTTAAGTGATTTAAGGCTATATTGCGCCTTGCATTGCTTACAGCATCAGGGCTTATATCTATAGCCACTATCTTCCTTGCCCCAAGGCGGGAGGCAGCAATGGCAAGGATCCCCGTCCCTGTACCGGCATCTAAGACCGTTTTAGGGAATGGGGGAAAATCTTTATAGAGTTTATATAGCAATTTTAGGCAATAGACAGTGGTTGGGTGACCACCTGTACCAAAGGATGTCCCAGGTTCTATAATAATAGGGATACCAGGCAGATTGAAATGGGATGGGGTTATAACAAAGGGGATATGTCTATCCTCGCTATAATCAAATAAAATAGGTATATCTTCAATTGAGTATTGCCTTTTTAATCTATGGACAAACCTCTGTAGCCTCTTTAGAAGGCTACTTGAATGCTCAATGTATGCGCTTAAAATAAAGTCATCTTCTTCCTTGTCTATGGATATCCCCCTTGCCTGTTGCCACAAGAAGTGATAGATAGCCTCTAGTGCTGGCAGTGGCGTCTTTATAACTATCTTGAGCCATCTATTCATTTGTCAGTGTCTCAGTTACGTACTACTTAACTGATAACTGACTAGGATTATTTTATGTCCCCATCTCCCAGGAAGAGAGATAATCCTTTTGTTCTGGTGTTAATTCATCAATAGAGATCCCCATTGTCTCTAATTTTAGCCTGGCTACCTCTCTATCTATATCCTCAGGCACAGGATATACCTTTTTTTCTAATCCCCTCCCCTTTTTAACCAAAAATTCAACAGTAAGTGCCTGATTTGAAAAGCTCATATCCATAACAGCCGAAGGATGCCCCTCGGCCGCAGAGAGGTTCACAAGTCTCCCCTCTGCCAAGAGATAAATTCGCCTTCCGTCTTTTAGTTGGTATTCATCTACATATTCACGGATATGGCGAACAGATTTTGCCATCTCTTTAAGGGCCTTTTTGTCAATCTCTACATCAAAGTGGCCAGAATTGGCCAGAATTGCCCCATCCTTCATGACAGAAAAGTGCTCAGCACGGATGACATTGATATCCCCAGTAACTGTACAAAATATGTCCCCTATCCTTGCCGCCTCAGATATCTTCATTACCCTAAATCCATCCATTACTGCCTCTAGTGACTTCAAGGGGTCAACCTCTGTAACAATTACATTGGCCCCCATACCCTTGGCCCTCATTGCTACACCCCTTCCACACCACCCATATCCACATACGACAAAGTTTGAACCTGCCAAAAGGCGGTTTGTGGCCCTTAATATCCCATCAATGGTGCTTTGCCCCGTCCCATAGCGATTGTCAAAAAGGTGCTTTGTCATAGCATCATTTACAGCAATAATGGGATAGCCCAAGACACCATTTTGGGCCATGCTCCTAAGCCTTATCACACCTGTAGTGGTCTCCTCTGTCCCCCCAATAACACTGTCCATTAAATCTTTGTGGAGTTTATGGATAGTGGATACCAAATCTGCACCATCGTCTAGGCTGATAACAGGGCAGTTGGATATCACCGCCTCAATGTGCCTATAGTATGTGTTGTTGTCTTCTCCCTTGATGGCAAATACAGGGATATCAAAGTATTTTACCAAGGCGGCCGCTACATCATCCTGGGTACTAAGTGGGTTTGAGGCACAAAGAAACACCTCTGCCCCACCCGCTACCAGTGTATCTACCAGATTGGCTGTCTCTGTAGTAACGTGCAGACAGGCCCCAATCTTTATGCCAGAAAGGGGCCTCTCCCTCAAAAAACGCTCTTTGATGAGTGAGAGGACCGGCATAGCCTTTTTGGCCCACTCTATCTTTAACTTCCCCTCCTCAGCCAAGTTTAGATTCTTTACATCGTATTTCATGACTATTCTAGCCCTGCCTCCTTCCTTAAAATATCTACCATATCCGTTTTTTCCCAGGTAAAGTCTGGATTGTTTCTGCCAAAGTGGCCATAGACTGCAGTCTGTCTATAGATGGGTCTTAGGAGGTCAAGGTGCTTTATGATTGCGCCAGGCCTTAGGTCAAATACCTTCTGGATGATACGGACAATCTCTGCATTTGGGATAACACCTGTATCTTTTGTATCTATACTGATAGAAACTGGCTCTGGCCTTCCAATTGTATATGCTACTTGTAGTTCACAACACTCAGCAATCCCTGAGGCCACAATATTCTTTGCCACATACCTTGCCATATAACCACCACTTCTGTCTACCTTTGTGGGGTCTTTACCAGAGAAGCAACCCCCTCCGTGCCTAGCAAATCCCCCATAGGTATCCACAATGATCTTCCTTCCAGTAGTGCCTGTATCGGCTACTGGCCCACCAATAATGAACCTCCCTGTAGTATTGATGTAATATTTTGTATTTTCATCCCACATCCCCTCAGGGATGACATAGTGTATGACCTCTTCAATAATTCCCTCCTTTAGGGTGCTGTATTTTACCCAGGGCTCATGTTGGGCAGCAATAACTACGTTTGTTACCTTCACAGGCCTTCCATCTATATACCTTACTGTAACTTGTGTCTTTCCATCAGGCCTAAGGAAGTCTAAGATCTTTTTCTTACGTACCTCTGCCAATCTCTTTGCCAGCCTATGGGCATAATAGATAGGTGTGGGCATAAGGGTGGGGGTCTCTTTGCAGGCAAAACCAAACATCATCCCCTGATCGCCTGCCCCCAGTTCCTCTAGATTCTCACTGCGATTGACCCCTATAGCAATATCTGGGGATTGGTAACCAATGCTTGTGATCACCCCGCATGTCTCCCAATCAAAACCCATAGAATTGTTATAGCCTATCTCCTTGATTGTCTGCCTTACTATATCTGGTATCTCTACATAGCAGTCTGTGGTAATCTCACCAGCAACAAATACCAGCCCAGTGGTTACCAATGTTTCACATGCCACCCTTGCCTTTTTATCCTGGGCCAGTATGGCATCTAGGATGGCATCTGAGATCTGATCAGCTATTTTGTCTGGATGACCCTCGGTCACAGATTCTGAAGTAAAGAGAAACTCCTTTGCCATTTTCTACCCCTTTAGAAAAAATTTTTTAATATAAACATAGCACCTATAGAGATGTCAATACCAATGCAAAATATTAATTACTTTTATTTAGTCCTAGGCCGTTGTTCGGTTATAATCCCCCCAGAGATAATTAATTTAAAGGCATCCTCAACACTCATGTCTAAATAGCTTAGATCCTCTTCTGGCACCAATAGATAAAAACCAGATGTAGGGTTAGGCGTTGTGGGGATAAATACATTTATTACCTTATGTTTAGTCTTGTCCTGAATCTCCCCCTTTGTCATACCAGTAGTAAAACCAATAACATATAGCCCCTTTCTTGGATATTCTACCAAGACTACACGCTTAAGGTTCTTGTCTGTTTTTAGAAAGATGGTCTCTACCAACTGCTTTGTAGCTATATAGATGCTCCTTATAAACGGGATCTTTCCTACCAATTGTTCCCAGAAACCTACTAATTTGTTGCCAATATAGTTTCGAGCAAGGACGCCTATAAAAAAGATAATAAAGATCAATAAGATAAAGCCCAAACCAGGCATATAAAAGGGAATATAGGTCTGTGGATTGTACTTGGGTGGTAGGTAATCTATAAGGCGGTCAACTATCTTGAATAAGAAAAATATTACATAGATTGTCAAGGAGATCGGCAGCAAGACCAAGAGGCCAGCCAAGAAATTGCGTTTTATAACATCCCTAATCTTCCCCAAAGCTTATCCTTTCAATGGCATTGTCTTTGTTCACTGAGACAATAATAGGTTTGTGGTTACCAATCTTCTCCTTTTCTACCAGTGTATATGCAGCAACAATAACCACATCACCAACCTCCCCCTTCCTTGCCGCAGCCCCATTGAGACAGATCTCACCTGCCTCCCCTGGTAAGACATAGGTTGAAAACCTCTCCCCATTTGAGATATTGTAGACATGAACCATCTCATATGGCACAATCTCTGCGGTCTTCATAAGCTCTCTATCTATTGTGATACTCCCCTCATAGTTTAAATCATTTTTTGTGATATGTGCCCTATGTATTTTTGATTTTAGCATAAAATATAACATCAGCGAACCTCTAAAATTGTATTATCAATAAGGCGGGCCTTCCCTACCCTTACTGCCAAGGCAAGCAGTGCCTTGTCATTTAGATATTCTAAATCATCTAGTGTCTCTGGGTGGCAAATCTTTACATAATCAATTTGGGTATAGGGTTTACTCTCTATATAATCAATAACCTCCTTAATGATTATTTTGGCATCCCTCTGCCCTTCCCTTACCAACCTCTCGGCCAGCTTTATACCCTGATATAGACAGAGGGCAGATTTTCTTTGCTCTGGTGTAAGGTATGTATTCCTTGAACTCATAGCCAATCCATCCTCTTCCCTAATGATAGGACAACCAACAACCTCAATATCATAATTCAGATCCCGGACCATCCTCTTGATAACAATATATTGTTGGTAGTCCTTGAGCCCAAATAGGGCAATATCGGGTTTTACGATATTAAATAGCTTGGCTACCACGGTAGTTACACCCCTAAAGTGACCAGGGCGAGAGAGGCCACATAAGTGCTGGGTAAGTCCTGTAACCTCTAAATAGGTTTGATAATCTGGTGGATACATCTCCTCTGCCTCTGGTATGAATACAACATCCACACCTACACCCTCAGCCAGGGATAGATCCCTCTCCAAATCCCTTGGGTATTCCATAAAGTCCTCACCTGGCCCAAACTGAATAGGATTTACAAATATGCTTATGACCAATATATCGGCCAGCTCTCTCCCCCTTTCCATAAGGCTTAAATGCCCCTTATGAAAATATCCCATCGTAGGCACAAATGCAATCTTCTTACCCTCTTTTTTAAATTTATCAGATAAAACCTGCATTTGCCTCACTTTATTGACAATCTTCATAAATAAAAAACCTCCTGGACCAAAGACCAGAAGGTTTAGGGTCTCGGTCCCTTTGGGATCCAAGCAAGATAGAGGATAACACAGTTTGGGATAATGTCAATATAGAGCAAAAAGAGACAGGAAGCTTTGACAGTACATAGAACTAATGCTATATTTATGAAGAAATTAGAGGACACAATGAAAGACTCTATTGAAAAGCTCAAAGAA
>JAGGTC010000089.1 GCA_021163945.1 Deltaproteobacteria bacterium
TTGAAAAAACCGCAAATATTGAGGTACATGATATGTTCAAAAGGGATTTTTATTCTATATTCCTTAAGGGTATAAGCTCATTATCCATCGTACTAGGTGCTATCTTTTTGACCTTATTTGTCTGGAAAAGGCTTTTGGCCTTTCAGGGTAGAGGAATAAGAAAAGATACGGGCCTAATTAGGATTTTGGCTACTCATTATTTTTCTCCCCAACAATCTATTGCCTTGGTAGAAATTAATGGTGAGCAAATGGTTTTGGGTATAACGCCTGATAGAATTTCGGTCTTAACAAACTCAAAAAAATCTAACGATTTTAAAGATACATTAAACCAAGAAACAGACAAGATAGAGGAAACAGCAAAGGTGCTAAGAGGAAAATTTGTCAAACTAGAAGAGGTATGAGAAAGATAATTTTAATTTCAATAATTATCTGTCTTTTTGCCCATCATGTCTTGGCAAAGGAGGCCTCGCCTGGTCTTAATATCAACCTCAATGTCCCAAAGGGACCAGATGACATAAGCAATAGCCTAAAAATCTTAATTTTACTGACTATCCTTTCCTTAGCACCGGCTATTCTGATTATGCTTACCTCCTTTACCAGAATCATAATTGTCTTTTCCATTTTAAGACAGGCATTAGGCACTCAACAGATGCCTTCTAATCAAGTCCTGATAGGTCTTTCTCTTTTTATTACATTTTTCCTCATGACCCCTATCTTCCAAAAGATAAATGAGACTGCTTTAAAACCTTATATAAATCATCAGATCTCCATTGAGACTGCCTATTACAAGGCAATGGGCCCCTTAAGAAAATTTATGTTAAGGCAAACACGTGAGAATGACTTGGCATTATTTGTGAGGTTGTCTAAGATGCCTCGCCCATCTTCACCAAAGGATATCCCTACAAGTGTAATAATCCCTGCCTTTATTATCAGTGAATTGAAGACCGCATTTCAAATGGGGTTCTTTGTATATATCCCATTTTTGGTAATTGATATGGTAGTATCTTCAGTACTCCTTTCGATGGGGATGCTGATGTTGCCACCAATAATGATTTCACTTCCATTTAAGCTGATGCTCTTTGTCCTTGTAGATGGGTGGAACCTAATTGTTGGCTCCATAATCAAGAGCTTTGTAATGGGTTAAAAAATGAGCATGGAATTTATCTTAAGTATTGCCCAACAAACAATAAAGGCGATAATACTCATTTCAGCACCTATGCTTATAGCTGGCCTCCTCGCTGGCATCCTGATAAGCGTCCTTCAAGCAGTAACCCAGATACAGGAGATGACATTAACATTTGTACCAAAAATTATAGCTGTAGTCCTAGCAATAATAATCTTTGGGCCGTGGATGTTACAAATTATAATTGACTTTACAGTCTATATCTTCTCTCAAATCCCTAATTGTGTGAGGTGAAATGGATTTGATACTTACCTTTTTTTTAGGATTTATAAGAATAAGCTGCATTATCTATTTTCTTCCCCTCTTTGGGAGCTACAACGTCCCATGGCAGGTAAAAATGGGGCTGAGTTTTTTTATCACATTGATTGTCTTCCCATTTATTCAGCACCAAAGGATAACAGGAAATATTTGGATTTTGGCCTTAAATATATGCCATGAACTAATAATAGGCCTGACCATGGCCTTCATTGTCCACTTTGTGTTTGATGGCATTCGGTTGGCTGGTCAATTTGTAGGCTATCAAATGGGCTTTGCCATTGTAAATGTAATTGATCCCTATAGCAGCAATCAAATTTCTATTACCTCCCAGTTCAAGCAACTTTTGGCACTCCTTGTCTTTTTGGGCATAGGTGCCCATCACTTTCTAATTACGGCTATTGTAAAAAGTTTTGAGCAGATTTCACTTGGTAATGCAGTTTTTACCGGTAGATTAATGGAAAATCTGATACATATTTCAGGGGCTATGTTTTCTGTGGCCCTAAAAATAGCTGCCCCTATCTTGGTTACCCTTATCTTTACTAATGTTGCTTTGAGCATAATTGCCAGGACCATGCCTCAAATAAATGTATTTATTGTAGGTTTCCCCTTAGAGATTGGAATAGGGCTCTTAATATTTGCTGTATCTATACCATTTTTTGTCTTTTGCCTGAAGCAATCTTTCCATCAGATGGCCTATGACCTTTTCTCTAGTCTGAGGTTGTTAGGAGGTCATTAATGGCTTGGTTTAAAGAAGATAGGACAGAACCGGCCACTCCGAAACGAAGGACTGAGGCCAGAAAGAAAGGACAGGTTGCAAAAAGCCGGGAAATCCCAACAGCCATAATTATTTTGGTGGCTAGCACTATATTATATCTTTATGGCCACTACCTAAACAATACTCTCATAGCCTTCTCAAGACAATTTTGGGCCCATGCCAACTCTATGCATGTCAGTCCTTTGTATCTGGATCATGCTGGTAGGTATATATTGCAAGCGCTATCTTGGGCATTATCTCCGCTCTTTATTGGCCTAATATTTGTGTGCTTATTGACTAATTATATTCAGACAGGTTTTATCCTCAGTGCTGATCCAATTACTCCCAGGCTTTCTCGAATCAATCCTATAAGTGGATTAGGACGCCTTTTTTCACTTACAGCCTTTGTAGAGCTACTGAAGTCTATCTTAAAACTTTTTGTAATAGCTTATATAACCTATCGTATAATTATACATGAACTTCCTCATTTGCCCGCACTAAGTACCCTTTCTATTAATCAAATCATTAGTTATATGGTGAGGATTTCCTTTAATATCTGCATCAAAGTAGGTTTGGTATTATTTATTATAGCATGTCTTGATTATCTATATCAGAGATATCAGTATGAACAGAATTTAAGGATGACCAAACAGGAGGTAAAGGAAGAGTACAGGGAAAGAGAGGGCGATCCTAAGATTAAGGCCAGGATTAGGAGTCTGCAAAGACAGATAGCACGTAGGAGGATGATGCAGGCAGTACCTAAGGCAGATGTTGTAATTACAAATCCTATAAGATTGGCAGTGGCCTTAAGGTATGAGCACAAGAAGATGGTGGCACCAGAGGTGGTGGCCAAAGGGGCAGGCCTTTTGGCAGAAAGGATAAAACAGATTGCAAGGGCACATAATATAACCATAGTAGAGAATGAGTGGTTGGCACAAATACTCTATAAGACTGTAGAGGTTGGCCAGACTATTCCTCCAACCCTCTATAAGGCTGTGGCAGAGATCTTGGCCTATGTCTATAGGCTCAAAGGGAAGAGGTTATGAACAAAGAGCTAATATTTAAAAAGACTGACATTATAACTGCATTAGGGCTAGTAGCAATACTTTTGGTTATGATAGTCCCTATCCCTCCTTTTCTTTTAGATATCATGCTTACATTCAATATTAGTTTTTCCCTAATTATCCTTTTAGTATCTATGTATGTTTTAAAAACACTGGAATTCTCTGTATTTCCATCCTTACTGTTGGTAGCAACCTTATTTCGTCTCTCCTTAAATGTGGCCTCTACTAGATTGATCTTACTACATGGCAATCAGGGTCCCCTTGCCGCTGGTAGGGTAATTAACTCCTTTGGCCAATTTGTAGTAGGTGGAAATTATGTAGTAGGTTTTATTGTATTTATCATTTTGGTGGTAATCAACTTCATAGTAATTACAAAGGGGGCTGGCCGTATTGCCGAGGTAGCTGCCCGTTTTACCCTAGATGCCATGCCTGGAAAGCAGATGAGTATAGATGCCGATTTAAATGCAGGCCTAATAGACGAGGCAGAGGCAAGAAAAAGGAGGGAGGAGATCTCCCTTGAGGCAGATTTTTACGGGGCCATGGATGGTGCTAGCAAATTTGTACGTGGCGATGCCATTGCGGCAATAATCATTACCATTATCAATATCCTTGGAGGTCTTATTATAGGTGTCTTTCAAAAGAAGATGCCTTTGGCCAAGGCTGCTTGTACTTACACAATTTTAACGGTAGGGGATGGTCTAGTTAGCCAAATCCCTGCCCTTATTGTCTCTACAGCGGCTGGAGTCATTATCTCACGTGCTGCCTCAGAGGCAAATCTGGGCTATGAAATGGGCAAACAGGTATTTTCCCACCCTCGGGCAGTGAGCACTGCCTCTGCTATTATATTGGGTTTTGGACTTATCCCTGGCCTTCCACATATCCCATTTATTATCTTAGGCCTATTAGTAGGGATGTTGGGTTATTTAAATACCAAGGCCCAAAAAACAGCCTTGGAGGAAAAGATGGAATCTGAACACCCAGAGGAAGAAACAATAGAGATTCCTCCTTTAGACCCAATTGGCCTAGAGATAGGCTATCGTTTGATTAGCCTAGTGGATGTAAGTCAAGGTGGTGACCTTTTGGAGAGGATAAAAATGGTGCGAAAGAAATATGCCAAAGAAATGGGTTTTATCCTACCGCCTGTTCGCATCAAGGACAACTTGGAACTAGGCCCAAACGCCTATAGCATATTAATTAAAGGGATAGAAATAGCAAAGGGAGAACTAATGCTTAGGCATCATCTGGCAATAAATCCAGGCAATATCAAAGAAAAAATAGAGGGAATTGATACAAAAGAGCCTGTCTTTGGCCTGCCAGCTAAATGGATACCTGATAAAGAGGTAAAGAGGGCAAAGGCCTTGGGCTATACGGTAGTAGACCCTATTACTGTCCTTATTACACATTTTACAGAGGTAGTGAAATGGCATTGCCATGAGCTATTGGATAGGGAGGAGGTGCAGCGGTTACTTGACAATCTGAAGGCTACTCATCCAAGGGTCGTAGAGGAATTGGTCCCAAATCTCCTAAGTTTAGGTGGTGTACAAAAGGTACTTCAAAACCTTTTAAAAGAACAAGTCCCTATTAGGGATTTGGCCACGATCTTAGAGGCCTTAGCCGATTATGCACCGTTGATTAAAGACCTAGATGTACTTACAGAGTATGTGCGTGAGAGATTGGGTCGGTTTATTGTAAAGCAATATCAATCAAATGGAACCCTACATGTTGTTATGTTAGATCAAGAGATAGAAGACTTAATTGAAAAATCCATTCAGCAAACAGATTTTGGCAACTATCCTGCCCTTGCACCTGATGTGGCAAATCGTATCATTACGGAAATTAACAAAAATGTCGCCAATCTGACAAATCAAGGACACTTACCTATAATTCTTTGTTCTCCTAAAATAAGACGACATTTTAAGCGACTTACAGAAAGGAGTATACCTAATTTGATTGTACTTTCCTATAGCGAAGTACCTGATAATGTAAAGATAAAATCAGTAGGTTTGGTAAAGTTTGAGCATGAAAGTTAAACGTTTTGAGGCAAAAACAATCAAAGAGGCCATCAAACAGGTAAAGGATACATTAGGACCTGATGCAGTTATTTTGTCTGTGAGAAAGTTTGGATTTCTGAATAGACATGTAGAGGTAACTGCTGCTGCAGACAGCCCTATAATATCCTCATCGAAAGAAGTGAAGGAAAAGTGGGATTTAAAGGAAATTCAGACAGAGATAATGGAGTTGAAAGCACTTATTGAGGATTTATTTGTTGAAAAGCAGATGTTACATCTCTTTCAATGGACCAAAAGAGGTGATCTGTCAGGGGAAATTGCCTTAAAGATCATTGAGGGCATTAAAGAAGGCATATTAGCAGGAATATTAAGAGAAGATGTATCTGTTAAGGAGTTTCTTTATGATCTTTTACTTAAATTGGTAAAGGTGCTCCCACCCTTAGAAAAACAAAGGCGCATTGCTGTATTTGTAGGCCCAACAGGTATGGGAAAGACCACCACTTTGGCCAAAATAGCAGGGAATTTGAGTAAAGATAAAAGTGTTGGCCTTATTACACTAGATACAAGGTTGGGGGGCTCAGATTTATTAAGGGCATATGCAAGGCTATTAGAATTGCCTATAGAGGTAGCAAACTCTCCAAAAAGATTGCTTGATATAATAAAAAACTATGCCGATAAAGACTTTATCCTCATAGACACCTTTGGTGTAAGCCCTTACAATCAATTTAAAATTAAGGACTTGGCACGTTACCTAAATGTAATACCTACATCTTTTATTACATATTTGGTAATTAGTGTAACTACCAAAGAAGAAGAAATTTCAAAAATCGTCCAAGAATTTGACTTACTAACTATTTCCTCTCTACTTTTTACCAAGATAGACGAGGCAGATATTTTTGGGACTATTTTTAACCAGATGGTATATACAGGAAAACCCCTGTCCTATCTTACTACAGGGCAAAGGGTGCCTGAGGACATTGAAGTAGCTACTCCAGAGCGGGTAATAGATTTGATTATAAATACGAGAGGTAACTACTATGATAGCACCCAAAGAAATAGAAAAGTCTTATAAGTGTGATTCTCAATGGCCTTATGGATGTTTACAAAAGGTCAAAATGAATCAGACAAGGATAATCTCAATTACCAGTGGTAAAGGGGGTGTGGGGAAGACCAATATAGTTGCCAATTTGGCCTATACCATTGCTCAATTAGGAAAGAGGGTCTTGGTATTGGATGCCGATTTGGGATTGGCAAATATTGATATCCTTTTAGGACTTACTCCTAGGTATACACTTGAGCATGTAATTATGGGCAAAAAACACTTGCCTGAAGTGATTGTCTCTGGCCCTGGTGGGGTGGATATCCTACCCGCTAGTTCCGGGGTGGAAGAGTTGACAAATCTTAACCCTAATCAAAGGGAACACATTTTTAGTGAATTTTTCTTATTAAATGAAGATTATGACTTTTTGCTCATTGATACTGCCGCTGGTATTTCTTCTAATGTTATCTGTTTTAATGTGGCGGCCTCTGAGGTTATCAATGTTATTGAACCAGATCCTACCTCCTTTACCGATGCCTATGCCCTTATGAAGGTACTCTCTGTGAAATATGGAGTCAACCATTTTAAAATCCTGTTAAACTCAGTCAATTCTGAGGAAGAGGCAAAAGGAATATTTGAAAAGATTGAGCTTGTTACGAATAAATTCCTAAATGTAACCCTGGAATATTTAGGATTTATCTTTAGGGACAAAAAATTGAAAGAGGCGGTAAGAAAACAACAATTAGTAGTAGAAATTTATCCATATGCAAGGTCTAGTAGGTGTTTCTTTCAGTTAGCAAGAGTGATTTGCAAAATTCCACATGAAAGTCCTCATTTTAACGGATTTCAGAGGTTTATTCATGGACTTTTTAAAAGGGAAGAATTATAGGAGGAACAAATGGTTAAGATTATTGATTTAGACCAAATCCTCTCCCAGAGGGAGGCTATAGAAAAAATACAGAAAACCAGGCAAAGGTTTGGCAAAGAGGCAAAAAGGGTATTTTTTTTAGAGTTGCAAGAAGAAACAGTACGTCAAGAAAAGAGATTGCTATATTCTCTAGACAATAAAGGGGGGAAACTAAAAGGGAAAAAAGGAAGGCAGAAATCGATAGAAAAAAAGGGGGAAAGAAAAAAACATGTTGATATTACAGCTTAAAGGAGGAAGGTAAACATGGGCAATCTTTTTGATCCTTCTTTTAAGATTTTGGAAAAGGCCTTAGACTTCTGCAGTCTAAGGCACGATATCCTTGCAGCAAATGTTGCCAATGCAGAAACACCCAACTATAGGCCATTTGATTTGATATTTAAGGAGGAGCTAAAAAAGGTTACAAACTCAAAAGATAGATTGTGTCTGATACGCACTAATAATATGCATTTAGCCACCTCTACTGATGTAGATCAAATCAAACCAAGGTTGATATTGGTACGACCTACTGTTCCAAGTCCAGATGGAAACTGGGTGGATATTGATTACCAAATGGCTCAATTGGCTGAAAACTCTCTCATGTATCAAGTAATGACCCGCATTCTTTCGCAAAAATTTAATAAATTAAGGTATGCAATAAACGAAGGGAGGTAAGGGATGGACCCTTTTTTACCACTTAGGATTTGTGCAACGGGTCTTAGGGTACAACGACTGCGTATGGATTTAATTGCTAGCAACATTGCAAATGTAAACACTACACAGACACCCCAAGGAGGCCCCTATAGAAGAAAAGATCTCCTTGTAACGGCAGTACCTGCAGTGAGTAATTTTGATTTTTCAGATATCCTGGAGGCAAATTTGAATAATTCCCTTTACAAAGTTATACCCATTTCTGTAATAGAAGATCAAAGGCCCTTTAAGGTAGTTTATCAACCTTCACATCCAGATGCTGATAAAAATGGTTATGTAAAGTTACCAAATATAAGTCCCTTAGAAGAGATGGTAAATATGATCTCAGCCCTCAGGGCTTATGAGGCCAATGTTACAGTAATCAATAATACAAAGAGTATGATACTCAAGGCCCTAGAGATTGGAAGATAAAATGATTAAAGAAAATCTCAATCTTTTCTTGGGAAATGGAGGGTTAGCAGGAGTAAACCGTCCGGAAAAACTGTTCAAGTTAAGCGTTTCATGCCCCATGCCTCAAGCTCCAAACTGCAGGCCTGAGGTCATGAATAATATGTTTTTTGGGTTTTTAGAACAGGCAATTCATGAGACATGTGACTTATTAATTGAAAAAGGACAGAAATCTTTAAATTCCAAATTGAAAGAAAGAGATAAGGACCCTGTCACGCCCTTGACACCTGAAGACCTTTTGCTTATCTTGGCCCAATTTCAGTTTTTGGATGCAAAGACAATAAGTGGTGGAGGTTTAGTTGATAAGGATATAAGCGGTGCAAGTGCTATAAGGTGGTTTGTTAAAACCCAGCCCAATGCAAATAGGCTAGATAAAGACATGCTAAAGGACATTATCTCTACCTTAGGCAGAAATGAAAAGGTAAATATTCAGCTAAAAGAGGGGAAAGATGAGATTACAATAAGACTTAAACCAGAGGTGCTGGGCAGGCTGAAGATTAAAGTAGGCTGGGATCAGGGTATGCTCAAGGTAAACTTCTTTGCTACAACCCACATAGCAAAGCAGGTCCTTGAACAGAACCTAAATATACTCTCTCAGATGTTATTACAGCAAGGGTTGCCTGTAGGGGAGATGAGTGTCTTGTTAGAACCAGATGGGCATGCGCCAAATGGCAGGCGAGAATTGGTTCGGTACCCTAAAAGGATAGGTACGATAACACATTTTGTTAAATCTGTCTCCCCAGAGGTACCTCTTGGTAAAGATAGCTCATTGGATATTTTGGCATAAGAAAGGAGGTGAAAGAAAAATGCAAATAGAAGGAATTGCCCCTAATACAACGCAGGGTACCTCTAAGGTTGAAAATGGCCTTGGAAAGGATGCCTTCTATAAATTGCTTATTACTGAATTACAAAACCAAAATCCGCTAGAGCCAATGAATGCTGAGGAGTTTATTGCCCAACTAACACAGTTTAGCCAGTTAGAGGCCTTGGAAAACATCAATAATCAATTTCAGGTTCTAACAGCATATCAGGCCTCTATTAACAATCTATTAGCTGTAGGCCTAATGGGGAAGAAGGTTAAGGCTGCAGGAGATGCTATCTCTTTAGAGAAGGGCAATGAGGTAACATTGCATTATGATTTGGCTACTGATGCCTCTAAAGTGATCATCAATATTTATGACAGTGAGGGGAGATTGGTTAGGACATTAGAGGAGGGCGCACAGGAAAAGGGTGAACACGAAGTTAATTGGGATGGGAAAGACAATGAAGGAAACGAGCTACCATCTGGAGATTACACCTTTAAAGTTATGGCAGAGGACAAAAACGGAGATCCAGTAGAAGCCAATACATACTTTATGGGTAAAGTAACAGGTGTAGAGTTTGATGAAAGCGGTCAACTTTACTTAAAAGTAGGAGATACCTTTATTTCATTCAACCAAATAATAAGTATTGAGGAGGTGTAAAGATGTTAAAGTCCCTCTTTACTGCAGTAAGTGGGCTAAGGGCCCAAAACCTGGCTATGGGAATCATTGGTAATAATATTGCAAACGTAAATACAATTGGTTTTAAGGGAGACCGCTTTTCATTTGCAGATTTGATGAGTGCATCCTTGGCAGGATCAACAGGTATTCAAGTAGGCAGTGGTGTAATGATGAGTAATGTGTTACCCATTTTTACACAGGGTTCAATTGTTACTACAGGGAATCCATTAGATCTGGCTATTGATGGTAATGGCTTTTTTGTTGTAAGCAATGGCAATAATAACTTCTATACCAGGGCTGGTCAATTTATTATAAATGAGGATGGAGATTTAATAACCACTGAGGGCTATGCATTACAGGGATGGGGTGTGAATGAAAAGGGACAGATTATTAAGTCTATGGGGAATATAAATCTGGCCAATATAACATGCCCACCAAAGGCCACAGAAAGTGCAGAGTTAAAATTGAATTTAGATGCGAGGGAAGAAAGCAAAACCTGGAATTTCTCAGGAGGTAATTCACCACCAGATCCAGATACCTATAACTATTCTACAACAATGACTATATACGATTCACTAGGCAATGGCCATTCAGTCACTGTATATTTTGTCAAGACCGGTGATAATGCATGGACAGCCCATTATATTTATAAAGATGCAGATGGCAATTACAAAGAGGCTGGCAGTCAAGACCTCTCCTTTAATGATGGATCTGAAGAGGGTAAGCCGGCTGGTTCTTTAGCTGATGATAATGATGATACCGCCATTAGTTTTGATTTTGGTGGTGGGGTACCAGCGGTAGAGGTTACCTTTGATTATGGTACTGGTACAGACGAAGACCCACCAGGTACAGGCCTAGATGGTACCACTCAATATGCCGAGGACTCAGCCGTCAATTTCATTAGTCAGGATGGAAATGCTGCAGGTTCACTAGAAAATATCTCAATAGATGAAGATGGATATGTTGTTGGTATCTTCTCCAATGGGGAGACAAAAAGGCTTTATCGCATTGCCCTTGCTACCTTTACTAACCCATGGAACTTAGAAAAGGTAGGAAATAATCTCTATGCAGTTACAGGCAGTTCTGGACAACCCCTTATAGGGGCACCCAATACAGGGCAAAAGGGCAAAATCCTCTCTGGTTCCTTAGAGCAGTCAAATGTAGATTTGGCAACAGAATTTACTAATATGATCCTTACTCAACGTGCCTTTCAGGCCAATGCGAGGGTGATTACAGCAAGTGATGAAATACTAACAGAACTTATTAACCTTAAACGTTAATGTAGGGGTAAGATATGCATCCTGGCATATATTTTGCTCTTTCTGGAAATCTTGCTCAGGAGGAAAGGCTTAAAATTGTTACAAACAACTTGGCCAATGCAGATACGCCTGGTTATAAGAAGGATGTATCATCATTTCATCAGTATTTTCTTTCAGTGTTAGGAAAAAGATATACAGATTTTTCTCCTGGTTTACTCAAACCTACTGAAAATCCCTTAGATTTAGCAATAGAGGGCAATGGATTTTTCACGATATCGACCCCAATGGGCATCCGCTATACCAGAAGAGGTGATTTTTCCCTAAATTCTAAACAAATATTGGTGACAAAGGATAACTATCCAGTATTGGGAAAGAAAGGCCCCATTGTAATCAAGGGCAGTAAGGTCAGTATTGATACTAACGGTAATGTATGGGTAGATGGCAGGCTGGTGGATACCCTAAAGATAGTAGCATTTCCCAAGGGTACTAAACTGAGAAAGGAAGGGGGTGGGATCTTTGCAGCCAAAGCCAAATCCGCAGGCCGTCCACCTTCTATCATAGTACATCAGGGTTTTTTGGAAAGTGCAAACGTAAATGTAATAGAGAATATGGTCAATATGATTGAGATTATACGCACCTATGAGGCATGTCAAAAGGTGATTCAATCCCTGGATGAGACTGATAATAAGGCCATAAATGAAATAGGGAGGGTTAGTTAAGATGCAAAATTAAAATAAAGAATGGAGGTGAATAAAGATGTTACAATCCTTATGGATTGCTGCTACGGGCATGGAGGCCCAAAAATTGGCCGTAGATACTATTGCCAATAACTTGGCAAATGTAAATACAGTGGGTTTTAAACGTTCTAGGGCAAATTTTCAGGACTTAATGTACTTAACACTAAAGGCACCAGGTACTGCTGCTACTGCAGAGACACAGGTACCAACAGGTGTTGAAATAGGTCATGGGGTACGCCCTGTAGCAGTGCAGAGGATATTCTCCCAAGGAGATTATAAAAAGACAGACAATCCCCTAGACTTGGCCATTGAGGGTGATGGCTTCTTTCAGGTGTTACTGCCTAATGGGGAGTTGGCCTATACCCGCTCAGGTGCCCTCAAAATAGACAGAGAGGGGCGTATCGTTACCTCAGATGGTGATCCCATACAACCAGAGATTAGCATCCCTGAGGATGCTACAGCCATTTCTGTGGGCTCAGATGGAACAGTCTCTGTCATTCAGCCAGGCACGACAGAGGCAAGCCAAATCGGGCAGATTCAACTTGTAAAATTTATCAATCCGGCAGGTTTAAGGTCTCTTGGGAGAAACCTATTTATGCCTACAGACGCCTCTGGTGAGCCTATCTTGGGCATCCCAGGGGAGGAGGGTTTTGGCACTATCGCTCAAGGATATGTGGAGATGTCTAATGTTAGTGTGGTGGAGGAAATGGTCAATATGATAGTTGCCCTGCGGGCATATGAGGTAAATGCTAAAGCGATACAGACAGCCGATGAGATGATGCAAATGACCAACAATATAAAGAGGTAAAAATGAGAGGGAAAATTGGCATAGTCCTGATATCTTTATTGCTTACTTTGTCAGTGGCTTATGGAGAAAAAATTAAAATCCCTAAAATAGTCATTGTTAAAAGTGAGACTGTCCATTTAGGAGACATTGCCAAGATTGAAGGAAAGGAAGGTCTTAAAGATATTGAATTGGCAGATGCCCCTAATCCTGGTAGCTATTTGGAGCTTACAAGGGAGTATATCAGGGCAAGGGTGAAACAGTCTGGCATAAAGGACATCACACTAAATATACCAGAGAGAATAAGGATCATTAGAGAATCTGTTACGGTCTCCAAAGGGGAGATAGAAAAGATTGCAAAGAATTTCATATTGGCCAATAATCCTTGGAGGGAAAATGCCCAGATAGTAGAGCTTAAGGCCACACGTAGTGTAGTTTTGCCAAAAGGAAGCCTTAGTTATCAATGTATACCACCCCGGCGGTTTATAGGCAGTTTTACTCTGCCAATAGTCTTTAGAGTCAATGGTAAGATCGCTGATAGGGTCTTGGTAATGGCAAAAGTAAAGGCAAGGATCCCTGTAGTAGTTTCATCCTATCCACTAAGACGAGGGGAAGTAATTACAAGGGAAAAGGTGAGGGTGGAGACACGGGAGTTGATCCATGTAAGGGCTGGTCTATTCACCAACATAAATGAGGTTTTAGGAAAGAGGATGAAGAGGACCATTGGTGCCAATGTAATACTCCACCGTGGTCTAATTGAAATACCCCCTTTAATTAAAAAGGGGACAAGGATAACGATTATGGCCAGCAGTCAAGGCTTGATAGTTACAGCCCCTGGTCAGGCAAAGGAAAATGGTCATCTAGGTGAGATGATCAAAGTGATAAATCTTTTATCTAAAAGGATAATTTATGGACAGGTAATTGATGAAAAGACTGTAAGGGTTAATTTTTAGTGGGGTGTTTATGAGTAGGTTAAAGGGTTTAATGATCTTAGTAGTTTTATGTCTAAGTTGTGCAACTACTAAAGAGACAACAACCCTACCTCCTGTATCTTTACCACAGCCTGTCTCTGAATATCCACTCTGGCAAGGTTCGCCTCAGGCAAGTCTTTTTTCTGATCACAGGGCGATGCAGGTAGGGGATGTAATTACCATTAAAGTAGTAGAAAGTGCTGTTGCTACCAAGAAGGCACAGACAAAGACATCAAGGAAATCCTCAATAGGTGGGGCAATTAATAATTTTTTCAGTATCAATTTAAAAGACGAAAGTTCGATCTCTGCTGACTATGAAAATGCCTTTGAGGGGGCTGGCTCTACAAGTAGGAGCGATAAGCTAATTACTACTATCTCAGCCCAAGTGATAAAGGTATTTCCTAATGGAAATATGATGATTGAAGGAAAAAGGGATCTAATAATTAACAATGAAAGGCGGTGTGTTGTATTAAGGGGCATAGTGCGCCCACAAGATATATCTCCAAATAATGAAGTACTCTCTACATATATAGCCAATGCACAGATCTTTTATAAAGGAAAGGGGGTAGTAAGCGATAAGCAAAGACCTGGTTGGTTTATAAGGATCTTTGATAATATATGGCCATTTTAGAGGTGTTTATGAGTAAGTCAAAATCAAATATACTCATATATACATTGGCACTTATCCTCTTAGTCCCCTCCTTACTTCATGCAGCTAGACTGAAGGACATTGCCCATATATACGGCGTAAGAGACAATCAACTCATTGGTTATGGGCTAGTAGTAGGGCTCTCTGGGACAGGAGATAGAGAATATACAATATTTGGCCAGCAGTCTCTAACCAATATGCTTCAAAGGTATGGACTCAAGGTCGATCCAAAAAAGATCCGTGTAAGGAATATTGCTGCAGTTATGGTAACTGCAAGGGTGCCCGCTTTTTGTAAAGTTGGCACAAAGGTTGATGTTTTGGTCTCCTCTTTAGGTGATGCAAAGAGCCTTGAAGGCGGTACTCTACTTCTGACACCACTAAAGGCCGTGGATGGAAATATTTATGCTATGGCCCAAGGGCCTGTATCTGTAGGTGGTTTTGGGGCAGCTGGGGCGGGTGCGAGGGTAAAAAAGAACATACTTACAGTAGGGCGGGTAGTAGGCGGGGCAACAATTGAAAGAGAACTGCCTATTCATCTTACCTCTGGGGAATATTTATCCATTGTCCTAAACTATCCAGACTTTACCACCGCTGCACGTGTAGCAGAGGTTATAAATGAGAAATTTAAGGCCAATCTGGCTGAGGCAATAGATGCCAGTATGATAAAGGTAAAAATTTCAGGGATAGAACAGCCTAATCTGGTCCCCTTTATCTCTCAACTTGAAAATTTGAATGTTGTGCCTAGTACAGTAGCAAAGGTAGTAGTAAATGAAAGGACAGGCACAGTAGTTATAGGGAAAGATGTCCGTCTCTCTACGGTGGCTGTAACCCACGGTGGGCTTAGCATTGTCATAAAAGAAACCCCTAAAGTCTCGCAACCTTTGCCATTTTCTACTGGTGAGACTGTTGTAACCCCAGAGACCCAAATAGAAATTAAGGAAGAGAAGACACCGCTTTATCTTGTACCTCAAACTGTTACTATTGCTGACCTGGTGAGGGCCTTGAATGCTATTGGGGCTACTCCACGTGATCTTATTGCCATTCTCCAGGCCATTAAGGCAGCGGGTGCATTACAGGCAGAGTTGGAGATTATCTAAGATGCATAAATGCTGTATACAGGCTGCAGGCTGCAAGACACAGGATAAATATATTATTAGGCTAAGGGAGGCCTGCCAAGAATTTGAGGCCATTTTTATCTCCTATCTCATCAAGGAGATGCATAAGAGTATACCAAAGGCTGACCTCTTTCATGTAAAAAATATAGAAGGATTTTATAACTCCTTGTTATATGAACAAATGGCCCGTGAGGTTGCTCAAGGGGGCGGTATCGGCTTGGCCAATTTATTGCTAAATAAATTCAAAATGAACATTTTAGAGAAAAGAGACGATAGTAAAGGAAAAGATTAGGGGGCAAATATGACGACTCCAAAGATAGGGGTAGTAACTTACCTCTACCAGATTAAGCAGAATATGAACTATAAAAATTTGAAAACACCTAAAAATGTAAAAAGAAAACATGCTGTTAGAGAGCAGGTCTTTATTTCTTCTGATGCCAAAGGGATAAAGAAGTATAAGGATATTATTTCAAGATTGCCAGATGTAAGAAAAGAAAAAGTGGAGCCTTTAAAAAATGCTATCGAACACGGTATTTATCAGGTCAATAGTGAAAGAGTAGCAATAAAGATGCTTCAAGAATTTTCTCTATTTAATTTATTTAAGTAATAGATTAATATGATTTCTAGTATCATAAATATTGCCTTAAGTGGACTTAGAGCAGCCCAAATTGCCCTCAATGAGATAAGTAATAATATTGCTAATGCCGAAAATCCTAAATATTGTAGGAGATCCCCTGTCTTTAGAGAAAATTCACCTATAAGATATTCCTCTTTATTGCTAGGGCACGGGGTAAAGGTCACAGACATTAAGAGGGAGTATAATAAGTTTTTTGCTACACAGTGGCAAAAGGAATTAGGCCTACTAGGTGATTATGAGGTGAAAAAACAGGTTTTAGGGCAAATTGAGACCATCTTTAATGAGGCTGATGGTGGTCTAAGTAATGCCTTAACGGAATTTTGGAGTGCCTGGGAAGACCTCTCTTATGACCCTACAAGTATGGCAAATCGTGAAGCACTTATCAACAAAACACAAGTCTTAATAGAAAATTTCCACCAAATAGCTGAAAGATTGCATCAACTGCATAAGGAGATAAATGGAGAAATAGAGGCTACAATAGCAGATATAAATAAACTGACACAACAGATTGCTGGCCTTAATAAACATATAAAAGAGGCAGGGGGAGATGTAAATAGCCTTTATGATGAAAGGGATTCCCTAATTAGAGAATTGTCAGAGAAGATTGATATCACTGTGTTTGAAGAAGATAAAGAGGTTGAAATTTTTTTGGATGGTTGTCCATTGGTGGAGGGGGATAAGGCATTTGAGCTTAAAGTAAATGGAGATCAAATAATCTGGAACAGTGATGTTGAAATAGATATTACAAGCCGTATTAAAAAAGGGGAACTTGGCGCCTATTTGAGGCTAAAAAATGAAATTATTCCAGAGTATATAGAGAAATTAGATAATTTGGCCTATCATTTGGTGAATAAGGTTAATGAACAACACAAACAGGGCTACGGTTTGGATAATTCCCATAATATCAGCTTTTTTATTGACCTATCCAGCCCAGAAGGTGCTGCTAGGGATATTGAGCTTAACTCAAATATTTTGGATTCACCTAATAAGATTGCTGCCTCATCTGCACCCGATGAACCAAGCAATAATGAAAATGCCCTGGCTATTCTAGGGCTTAAAGATACTTCTATACCCGAACTCAATGATACTACATTTGAGGAATTCTATAGCTGCTTGATAGCAAAAGTTGGAAATGATGCTAAAGAAGCAAGCTCTTTCTTTGAACAGCAGAAGTTATTAGTAGATGAAATAAAAGATAAGTATGATAGTATATCAGGTGTGTCTCTGGATGAAGAGGCAGTAAATTTTTTAAAATTTCAGTACATGTATGATGCCTCAGCCAGATTGATTTCAATAACCGATGAAATGATAAAGACACTGATAAATTTAGGGGCCTAAGATGCGTATTACTAATGGCATGATTTACCGGAATTTCATAAATAATCTTTTTAGGATAAATGAACATCTGGCAGAAGATTATGAAAAGATTGCCTCTGGAAAGAGGATTAAAAGACCCTCTGATGACCCATTAGGGATGGCAAGGTCAATAAGATATAGGTCTTATCTTTCCACTATAAGGCAATATAAAAGAAATATCGAGATGGCCATCTCTTGGCAAAATCTAACAGAATCTGCCCTAAAGGCGGTAGAAAATGCACTGCAGAGGGTACAAGAGATTGCCATTTCCCAGGCCAGTGATACGGCCAATGCAAACACTAGAAAAAATGCTGCCAAGGAGATAGAGAATATCAAAAAGCATATCTTAGGGATTGTTAATACAAAATTTGGCAATCGCTATATTTTTGCTGGCTATATAACAGATAACCCGCCATTTTCAGAAAGTGATAACAATTATCATGGTGATGAGGGATTAATAAAGATAAGGATCAATTCTGCTACTCAACTCTCCTTCAATATCCCTGGTTCTGTATTTGCACCTGCAGATGGCATAAATATCTTTCAGATGATAGATAATTTGAAAGATGCAATGGAGAATAATGAACCAGAAAATATCAGGGCCTGTTTAGATGAAATAAAACAGGCCTTAGACCAGGTGATCAATGCCCAAGCCAGTTTAGGCGCAAAAATGAATCTCTTTGAAGAAATAAAAGTTCAGTTGGTGGATATGGATTTGGATTTTACAGGTATTATTTCAAATACAGAAGATGCTGATTTGGCCAAAGTAACCATAGATTTAGGAATATGTCAAACTGTATACCAGGCTACTTTGACAGCAACGGCTAAGGCAATCCCTATCAATCTGTTTAATTATCTTGGCTAGTGAGCCCTTAGATCATGAAAATGGAAAAAGAAGGATTATTCAGGCGTATTAGGGCTATTTCACTTCCCTCGCTACCCTCAGTATTGGCTGAACTGCTAGAATATACGCTGGATGAGGAGTATGACATAGAGGAAATAGTCAATATAATCTCAAAAGACCCTGCCATTTGTAGCCGAATCCTCAAAGTAGCAAATAGCCCATTTTATGGGAAAGGAACCATCTCTACTATAAGACATGCCTTGGTCTATTTAGGATCAAAAAATATTAAATATATCGCTATTTCTAGCGCAATTGCGGGGATGTTTTCGAGGCTTGAGAGATTGCAAAAGATAGGTTTTGATTTGGGTAGATTTTGGTCACATTCTATCCGTATTGCTATAATTTGTCGCTCACTGGCCCGCAAGATGCATTATGAACTACCTGATGAGGTATTTGTAGCAGGACTTTTACATGACATAGGTCAATTGATCTTGGCCCAAAGTTTTCCAGAGGAATATAAAAAGGTAATTGAAAAAATAAGGGCAGGACAGGTAATTATTAATGCAGAACAAGAGGTCTTTGGTGTAGATTCTGCCAGAGTGGGTGCCTGGATTATGCAACAGTGGAGATTTCCCTCTCCTTTACCAGAAGTAGCTGAAGAACAGAGACAGCCTTTATGTGAAATGCAAAACCTTGGATCTAAAATTGTTTATATAGCTCATCTTTTGGCTACAAGCCATACGCTCTCTGTTGAAAATAAAGAATTTTACTTAAAAAGTATAGTAAAAGAGATAGAGCCAGTGGTTTCTCTATCCCTTGAGGACATAGAACATATCTTGACTACATCAGTAGCTGAGGAGGTCATCGTAGCCAATACTTTAGGAATTCATATAAAAGATTCTGAAGATTGGAAAATTACTCCGATTTTTCAAAATCAACTAAATATCCTAGAAAAACTCTTTACCTTTTTAAATATTTGGTCTGATTCAAAAGAATATTCTCTTCTAACAGATGTCTTAAAACATATTTGGCAAACATTAAATCTTACATTTGGAACAGAAAAGATTGTCCTTTGGCTTTTTGACGAGAAGGAGAGATTACTTGTATCAAAGATGGGATTTGATGGGATATCCGTCCCTGTTGACAAAAAAGGAGATATGATAGCAGAGGCCTTTTGCCAAAAGAGAATTTTACACTCTAAAGAGCTAAAGAACAGAGGTCTTAAGCTTGATTCTAAGCTAGAGGCCTTCTTTGAGGATAAAGGATTTTTTATTTTACCACTTTATAGAAAAGACGACATAGGCCTTATCCTTTTAGAAGATACTTTTCTATCAGAACAAAAAGGATGGAAAAGGCTTCTTTTATGGATAGCAGAGGTAGTAGGTGTTAGATTAAAGGTCGCTATGCTTTCCTCGGAGAATGAAGAACTTTCCAGAGAGAAAGAGAAGATAGAGGGAGAGCTTAGAGAGATATTAGAGAGATTAATTGAATTAGAAAGACGCACCGCTGCTATAGAGACAACAAGGACCATTGCCCATACATTGAATCAATCCATTATGGTCATTCAGGGGCGTGCAGAGCTCTCAATGAAAAAGCTTAATAAGGAGACCAAAGAGTATAAAGACCTAGAAAAAATAATTGGTGAGTGTATTAAAATGCACAATGTTATTCAAAAACTGTCAACAATAACCAAATATGAACAAAAATCATATGAATTATACAGACCAGAACGAGCAGATAGAGTATAGACTGCTTTTTCAAAAGAGCCCTGACCCAATTATCCTTGTAGGTGGTGATACAAAGATAAAGATGGCAAATCCTGCCTTTTCAGAACTTGTTGGGGAAGGGATTGAACAGATTATTGGTAAATCATTTTTTGATTATATTGCCCCTGAGGAGAGGCAGCAGGTATTTGAATACCATAAAAAGAGGAGAATTGACCCAAAACTTGCCCCATTTCGGTATAAATTTACCCTCTTATCAAAAGATGGCAAGAAAAAGATAATTGACCGTACAGTCATCCTCCTGCCAGATGGTCAGACTACCCTTTCTATCTTAAGAGACATCACCTCTTATAAACAACTAGAAGCCCAGCTGATTCAGGCCCAAAAGATGGAGGCCATTGGACGTTTGGTAGCTGGGATTGTCCATGATTTTAATAATATGCTCCAGGCAGTAATGTGTCATACACAATTTCTTTTGTCAAAGCTGGATAGAGATAATCCAGGATGGAAACATGCCTATGAAATAGACAGGCTTGCCCATCGTACTGCTGAACTTATTCATAAGCTTTTGGTATTTAGCCGAAATCAGGATATAAGACCAAGGCCTATAAATTTAAACCAAGTAATAGACAATATGAAGGATATGATTTGTCGGATTATTGGAGAAGATATCCAATGTACATTTTACCTTGACAATAACTTGTGGAATATAAATGCCGATGCAAGTCATATTGAACAAATAATCATGAATCTGATAGTAAATGCCCGTGATGCTATGCCTCATGGTGGTAAATTAAGTATTGAGACAAAAAATGTAGAGATCAATGAGGCATATGCCAGTACCCATTTAATTAAAGTAGGCGCCTATGTTATGCTGACAATAAGTGACACTGGTATAGGAATGGGTGAAGAGGTCAAACAACATGCCTTTGAACCATTCTTTACTACAAAGAGGGATGGCACTGGACTTGGTCTTTCAACAGTCTATGGCATTGTAAAGCAATATGGTGGATATATATTTGTCTATTCAGAAATCAACAAGGGCACTACTTTTAAGATTTATTTTCCAAAAGGAGAAAGGACCTCCATTTGCCAGATGCAATGTGGGAAAACCGAGCCAACACTTAAAGGCAAAGAGACCATTTTGATAGTGGAAGATGAAGAAGCAGTAAGGGAGATTTTAGTAGAGATGCTAAAGGAGCTTGGTTATAGGGTTATTGAGGCCAAAAATGGTAAAGAGGGATTAAATATAGCAAAGGTACACTCTGGCAATATCGATGTTATCTTAACGGATATCATAATGCCTCACATGGATGGTAAAGGATTTATTAAACAAATTCGCGACTTATATCCAGGCATAAAGGTGATTTATATGTCTGGCTATCCAAAGAATATGGTTTTAGAAAATAATTCAAACATAACCTTTATCCAAAAACCATTTACTACTCATCAATTATCCACAAAATTGAGACATATTCTAGAAGAGAGCCCTTAATTATACTTTTTTAAATACAAAAGCTGCTTGGCTGTATCAAAGGCTAGGTTTGCCCAAATAAGGTTTTTATCTTGTAAATATTTTCCTATTTCTTGATAAATATCAGCTAATTCATCTAATTTATGAATTAGCCTTACTGAAG
>JAGGTC010000042.1 GCA_021163945.1 Deltaproteobacteria bacterium
CTCTTTAAAGAATGGAAAGGTTTGTAAATCGGATAATAAGGGCAGCCAAATTAGATAGCAGTCTTTATGAAGAGGTAGAGGCAGATACCGAGGCCATGGGCCAGGCCATGGCAGTGGTTGTCCTCTCAAGTGTGGCGGCTGGGATTGGTAGTGCAATGCAGGGGGTAGGGGCGCTGTTTCTTGGGACGGTGTTATCCTTAGTGGGTTGGTACATCTGGGCATATCTAATCTATCTTATCGGCACAAAATTGCTTCCCGAACCTCAGACCAAATCGGATCCAAAAGAATTGCTACGAACTATCGGTTTTTCAAGTTCTCCTGGTCTGATTCGTATCTTGGGGATTATCCCTCCCCTTAGGTCAATTGCCTTTTCTATTGCTAGTATTTGGATGATTATAGCCATGGTTATTGCTATAAGGCAGGCCCTTGATTATAAAAGCACTACTAGGGCTATTGGGGTAGTCTTTATTGGTTGGTTTGTCCAGATCGTATTTTTTACACTCTTAATTCACTTGATAGGTGGACACCCTAAGTCTTGAAGAGAGGCCCCTTTTAGGGGCCTCCTAATCTTATTCTACTTTAATCTTAATTTCCTTCTTTTTGACCTCTTCAGACTTTGGCAGAACTATCTTTAGTACGCCATTTTTATAAGAGGCCTTAATTTTTTCTTCATCTATCTTTACAGGGAGTCTGATGCTCCTTGTAAAACTTCCATATCTACGTTCGATCAAGTGATAGTTTTCCTCCTTTTCTTCCTTTTCCTGTTTCTTTTCTCCCCTCACTGTCAGTACGTCCCCACTAAGGTCAATTGAGATATCCTTAGGATCAATCCCTGGCAATTCAGCTGTAACAACCAGGTTATCCTTTGTCTCTGCAAGATCTAAGGCAGGAGACCATTTTTCAACAGGCTCAAATACCCTTTCACCAAAAAAGCCTTCCCACAATCTATCCATCTCACGACGTAGTGCCTCTAGCTCCTTCCTTGCCCTCCATGGTATCATTTCAAACATAATCATCACCTCCTTTTAGGTTTTTTTCTGAATTTCTGTAAAATAAAATAATCACTATTTACCCTCAGTCAAGATACAAAATTCGAAAAATCTTTTAAAAGGGTTGACATGGAAATGATTTCAGTTATTTTTTGTAATTCAAGTATATAAGGGAGGTCATCGTCAGAATGAAGATCGGCATTTTCGGAACAGGTGCTATAGGTGGTTTTTATGGCGGAATTTTGGCAAAAAATGGTGCAGATGTTGTATTTATAGCCAGGGGTAGGATACTTGAGGTCATAAAGGAAAGGGGACTAACAATAAAGAGCTTTAGGCACGGTCATTTTACACTAAAGGTAAATGCTATAGAAAGTCCCAAGGAGGCAGGGAAAGTAGATGTTGTTTTACTCTGTGTAAAGTCCTATGATACTGAAGGCGTTGCCCCATTAATCTTACCTATGTTAAGAGAGGGCTCTGTAGTTATATCTGTGCAAAATGGTATAGAAAATGAAGAGATCCTTTCAAAGGTGCTTGGAAGGGAAAGGGTCTTGGGGGCCACGGCCTTTATTGGTGTCTATGTTGAATCACCTGGCACTGTTGTTCACCAGGCAGCAGGTCTTCTTGAAATAGGCGAACTTTCAGGGAAGGCTACAGAGAGGGTAAAGAAGATAGTAGATTTTTTGAAATCAAGGGGGATAGAGGCAAGGGTCTCTAAAGATATAAACTATGCATTATGGAAAAAGCTTCTCTGGAATGTCTCTTTTAACCCCTATTCAGTAATGACAAGGGCTACCGTGGGTCAGATGATTGAGGTCCCTGAGGTAAAGGAGGTTTTAAAAAGGCTTATGGAGGAAGCGATCTTGGTGGCAAAGGCATATAATGTCAATCTGGAAAAGGGGATAATTGATGATTATCTCAACCCATCAGAAGATCTTATTAATTATAAGACATCCATGCTGCTTGACTTTGAGAGGGGGAAGACACTAGAGATTGAGGGCATTACTGGGGCCCTTATAAGGAAGGCAAATATGAAAGGAATAGATATTCCTTATAATAAGTGTGTTTATGCAACGGTAAAATTGTTAGACAAATTACGTATGGGTTAATTTCTTGTTTTTTGACCTTAAAAGGATTATAAAAAAAGGATTATAAAAAATGTTGGAGGAGGTCTAATGATCTTACCTATCCTTACATATCCACACCCAACGCTAAGGCAGAAGGCAGAAATTGTAAAGGATGTGGGAAAGGAGATTAGAAAATTGGCAGAGAATATGGCAGAGACTATGTACAATGCCCCAGGGGTAGGACTAGCTGCCCCCCAGATAGGGCAGTCTTTACAATTGATAGTAATTGACCCTACAGGGCAGAAGGCCCAGGGGCTAATGGTACTGATAAATCCCAAGATTGTGGCAGCTGAGGGCGAGGTTGAGGAGGAAGAGGGCTGCCTAAGCATCCCAGACTTTTACTTTAAGATTAAGAGATATTCAAAGGTAAGGGTTAAAGGATATGACCCCTTAAAGGAAAAAACAATAGAAATAGAGGCAGATGGCCTTCTGGCCAGGATATTTCAACATGAGATAGATCATCTAGAAGGTACATTAATTATTGACCACCTGGGCAGGGTTAAGAGGGAGCTTTATCACAGGCGTATCCTAAAACACCTAAAGAAAAAATGAGGATTTTATTCTTTGGTACCCCTTCCTTTGCAATACCTTCTTTAGAGGCCTTAATCAAAGGGGAGGACAAGATTATAGGGGTAGTCACCCAGCCTGATCGGCCCAAGGGGAGGGGGAGGAGACCCAGCCCACCCCCTATTAAGCTATTGGCTGAGGGGCATAACCTACCCATTTATCAACCAAGGGTAGCAAAGGAAAAAAAATTTGTAGATTTAATAAGGAATCTAGAGCCAGATTTGATAGTAGTAGTGGCATATGGCCAAATCCTACCTAAGGAAATCTTGGATATCCCTCCTTTAGGGGCCATTGGCGTACACCCCTCTCTCTTGCCCAAATATCGTGGTGCTGCCCCCATAAATTGGGCCATCATAAATGGTGAAAGGATAACAGGTGTTACTATATTTAGACTCTGTGAGAAATTGGACAGTGGGGATATCATCCTCCAGAGGGCGATAGAGATCCTCCCAGGCGAAACGGCAGGGGGGCTAAGTGACAGATTGGCAAAATTTGGGGCAGATTTGTTATCGGACGCCATAAAGGATATGAAAGAGGGCAAGATACACCTTGTCAAGCAAGATGAGGGCCTTGCCTCCTATGCCCCTTGCCTAAAAAAGGAAGACGGTTTAATAGATTGGGAAAGGTCTGCAAAGGAGATTGCCAACCTTATCTGCGGCTTAGACCCCTGGCCTAGTGCCTATACATACCTTAATGGGGAGCTGTTAAAATTGTTTAAGGCCAAGGTTGCCTCTCTAGATAAGGTGGCAGAACCTGGCACAATTCTAGAAATAGAAAGCAAGGGCATGAAAGTGGCCACAAGGGATGGGGCAGTGTTGATTGAAGAGATACAAAGAGCAGGAAAAAAGAGGCTAAAGGTCTCTGAATTTGTTAAAGGCCACCCCATTTCCCCAGGAAAAAAATTGGGATGAGATCCTTGGCCTGGGAACTCTTAAACCAATGGGAAAGAAAAAGGGCATATTCAGAGACCCTATTAGATAGGGCATTTAAAAGAAAAAAGGGGCTCTCGCATCTAGATAAGGCATTTACTACTGAGCTATTTTATGGCACATTGCGGTATCTAAATCAGCTTGATTATATCATTGATTGCTTCTCTAAGGTCAATCCAAAGAGGATAAAGGTAGAGGTAAGAAATCTATTGAGATTGGGGATCTATCAAATACTATATCTTAGGGTACCTGATGCAGTGGCTGTCTATGAGACCGTGGAGTTAGCAAAGGGGCGTTTTCCTATTTGGATTGTAAATTTTTTGAATGCCCTCCTAAGAAAGGTAGTAAGAGAAAAAGAAAATATCAAATTTCCAAAGGATGATTTGGTCACCTACCTTTCCCTAAAATATGCATACCCTGATTGGCTAATAAGGATGTGGCTTAAAACATTTGGAAAGGAAGATACTATAAGACTTTGTAAGATAAATAATATCCCCTCACCAATTGTTGTCCGTACAAATACCCTAAAGACTACACGAGAAGACCTAAAAAGGTACCTGGCCCTTGAGGGTATAATGAGCGAACCTACAAGATTTTCACCAGATGGGCTTATATTGAGAGGGGTCAAAAAATCCCCTTTAGAGACAACGGCCTATAAAAAAGGCTATTTTTTTATGCAATCTGAGGCATCACAGTTAATTGGCTACCTTTTAGACCCAAGGCCAGGTGAAAAGATACTAGATGGCTGCGCAGGTGTCGGGGGAAAGGCCACCCATTTGGCCCAAATTATGAAAAACAGAGGTAGAATCTATGCTATAGAATCAAAGGAAGGTCGGTTTAGACTATTGAATAAAAATCTAAATAAACTGGGGATAAAAAATGTATTTCCTAAACTTGGTGACCTAAGGGATGTTATCAAATCATTCTCCCATAGATATTTTGACCGCATCCTTATAGATGCGCCCTGCTCCTCTCTAGGTGCCTTAAGGAAAAATGTAGACATAAAGTGGAGGCACAGCAAAGAAGACATCTCAAGGCTAAGGAGGTTGCAAGAAACACTCCTAGAGGAAGTAGTGCCCTATTTAAGACAAAAAGGTGTTTTATTATATACTACCTGCACATTTACCGCTGAAGAAAATGAAGAGGTAATTGAGACATTCTTAAAAAGACACCCAGATTTTTCCTTAGAAAATCTTGCCAATTTATATCCAAATTATAGGTCACTCTACACACCTAAGGGATATCTTAAGACCCTTCCGCACGTTCATGACCTGGATGGATTCTTTGCGGCCAGGTTGAGTCTTGACGACTAGAAATTTTCCTATATAAAAAGATCTAAGATGAAATATAAGATTGCACCCTCTATACTCTCAGCAGACTTTGCCAGGCTGAAAAATGAGATAGAGGCCGTTAAGGAGGCTGGTGCCGACCTGATACACATAGATGTCATGGATGGTCACTTTGTCCCAAATTTGACTATAGGCCCACCTGTGGTGGCCTCTGTTAGGAAAGTAACAGATTTACCTCTAGATGTGCATTTGATGATTGAGGTACCAGACAGATTTTTAAGGGCATTTGCGGACGCAGGGGCAGACATACTGACTGTTCATGTGGAGGCATGCCCCCATCTGCACCGCACTATTGAAATTATCAGGTCCCTTGGCAAGAGTGTAGGCGTAGCATTAAACCCTGCTACACCTTTGCATTTTTTAGAGCCCATATTAGAAGAAATAGACTTGGTGCTTATCATGAGTGTTGATCCTGGATTTTCTGGGCAGTATTTTATCCCTAATACACTTAAGAGGATTGAGGCTGCAAGAAAGATGTTGGATAGTGTAAAAAGAAAGATTGACCTAGAGGTAGATGGGGGAATTAGTGAAAAAAATATTAAGAGTGTAGCAGATAGAGGGGCAAATATATTTGTAGCAGGTTCTGCCATCTTTGGTCAATCTGACTACAGAGATATAATAAAGAGGTTTAGGGCAGCATTGGATGAATCTTAATCCTCAAATAGCAAGACGCATTATTGAGACAGTAGGGGGCTATGGCACACCCCCAGAGTATGGCTTCCAATTTTTCACAGCTGGCCTGGATGAATACCTCAATATAATCCATCAAGAATACCTTAAGACATATATAAAAGAGGAAGGTGGGGCCGCTGTTAAGATTGTAATAGGTGCATATGGGGGAGGAAAGACCCACTTTCTCTATTGTATAAGGGAACTCTCCTGGCAAGAAAACTTTGCCATTAGCTATGTCTCTTTAAGCCCAGAGGAGACACCATTCCATAGACTGGAATCCGTTTATCGTTCTATTATAAACAATTTAACATACCCCCTAAGCTCAGCAGAATTGTTAAAGGGCATGGAAAAGGGCATAGAACCATTTCTTACAACCTGGTATGAAAGGCAGATAGATACCTTTAAAGAGGCAGGGATTGATGAAGGGCAATTGGAGAAGGAGATTGGACAATACTTATATTCTATTGAGAGGAGTATTGAGAACATAAACTTCTCCAAGGCAGTAACCAATGCATTCTGGGCACTCCATCATGAGAAGGAGGAGGAATTCCGCCAGATCTTACAGTGGTTAAAACTAGAGGGTTATGATAGGGAAATGCATAAAAAATTTGGGATTTTGGTCCCTATAGATAGAAGCAATGCATTTTCCATGATAAGGTCCCTTGTCCAGTGGGTAAAGAGCATAGGTTACAGTGGCCTCATCATACTCTTTGATGAGGTAGAACAGATCTCTAGCCTCAGCACCCGTCAGAGGGAGTTGGTATTATCAAACCTAAGGGAACTCATTGATGCGTGTGTACACACATCCTTTCGCCATGTAATGATATTTTATGCCTTACCAGATGAGCGCTTCTTTGAGGGCCCCTCTCATGTGTATGAGGCACTGCGGCAGAGGATCTCATCTGTCTTTGATTTTTTTAACCCCTCTGGTGTAAAGATAAAGCTAGAGAAGATAAAGGATGACCCCATAGGGCTGCTAGAGGATATAGGGAATAAATTGAGGCATATCTATGAGACTGCTTATGGAATACGCTTTGATAATGAGATTAACAATATGATTGGCCTTATTGCCCAAGAGGCATATGAAAGGAGATTTGGTGATATTGGATATATGCGCCTCTTTGTCCAGGCTGTCATAAAGGGATTCCACCTTATAAGGCACAACCCAAAGATAGCCTCTGATGCAGAAAGTATCTATAAAATGCTATCTGGCCCAGAGGAGATGTGATGAAAAGGATTAAGGTCAGACACCCTACCCTAGGTGATGGGGTGGTATTAGATACCAGGCATCGTGGTCATGAGTGTCTAGTAAAGTTTAAAAATGGGATTATGATGTGGGTAAAGAGTCGTCACCTCATCTTCCTTGAAGAGAGACCAAATTTTTCAAGACCCTCATTTACCTTACCACAGCCAAAGATAAGGCCTATTTCGGCTGAGAGGGGAAAGAGGGAGGTAATAGAGGCATTTAGGTCTGGCATTGTCCCAGCACAGTTTATTAAGGGCTGGACAGTAGGAAGGGCAAGGGAGATCTCTAAGATAGATGCCTGGCTCCACGATCAAACCTCTGGTACACTTGTGATAAATGGGGAATATGGTGCAGGAAAGACCCACATAATTGAGTATTTAAGGGCACATGCCTTGGAATTAAACTATGCTACAGCCTCTGTAGGGATTGACCCCATGGATGCCCAGGCCGGATTTCCAAAGAGGATATACCGACACCTGATCCGAGGCCTCAGTGTCCCTTATAAGGGAGAGGTCTTAGATTTTCGACAGGCCTTAAGTGTATTGGCAAAAAGGGACGCATTAAATGACCACCCAATACTTAAGGATGCGCTAAAGCGCATTAGGGAGGGAGATGATACAGAGCAAATGTGGGCATGGCTTGAGGGAAAGGATACTACCTTTAAGGAGTGGGGGGTGCTCTATGACCATACTACAGCCGCCAATATATATTGTCTGATCCTCTCTGGCCTTAGCTGGGCCTTAGAGGAATATCTTGATATATGCGGGCTTATACTGCTCTTTGATGAGACAGAGAGCTCAAGAATCTATCGATATAGCTATGAATGGCAAAGGGCCCTAAACCTCTTTAGGGCACTTATACTAGTATCAAATGATGAGCCAGACCTCCTTGAGGAAAGGGTAATAAAGACAGAAAATTGCTACAAAGGGGAAAGGACTGGCCTGGTCTATTCTGGCCATCGCCCCCTACGTTATATATATCGACTGCCTACATACTTTAAGGTAGTATTTGCCGTTACCCCTGATTTTTCTATGGATCTGGCCTCTTCTTACAATATCCACCAGATTGAATTGGAGCCCATCCCTGCAGAGTATTTAGAGCACTTCTTTTATCGATTTGTGGATCTGTATGAAAAGGTATATGCAATGAAGTTGACACGTCAGCAAAAAAGGGAGATATTTAATCTCATCAAGGGCTATTCCTCTATTTCTATGCGGACCTTCATTAAGGCCATGGTAGAGTGTCTAGATTTTAAGCGTTTTTATCCCACCCTAGAGATAGAATCCCTAATGGAGACACATGGATAAACAGGCAAAGGATTATCTTCGCAATATACCCGCTGTAGATGAGGTATTGAGATTTAAAAAAATAGGTTTCCTTTTAGAGGAATATCCCAGAAAATTGGTAGTTGAGGCCATAAGGGAGGTCTTGGCAAAAAAGAGAGAAGACATATTAAAAAATGGGGTGGCAACCTTAGAAGAGGCAACCATTTCAGAGGAGGTAGGAAAAAGGGTAGAAGAGAAATCAGAAGATAGCCTAAAGAGGGTCATCAATGCAACTGGGGTAGTGATACACACAAACCTAGGCCGTTCCTTGCTCCCAAAATCGGCTATCTCCCATCTTATAGAGGTTGCAAAATACTATAACAATCTAGAATTTGATCTAGAAATGGGAAAACGTGGCCTTCGCTATAGTCATGTAGAGCCCCTTTTGTGCGAGTTGACCGGGGCAGAGGCGGCTATGGTAGTAAACAACAATGCAGGGGCAGTATTTCTTATCCTAAACACCTTGGCCTATGGAAAGAAGGTAATTGTCTCGCGTGGGGAGCTTATAGAGATTGGGGGCTCATTCCGTATCCCAGATGTTATGAAGAGTTCTGGGGCCATCTTGGTAGAGGTAGGCACTACCAATCGTACTCACATCTATGATTATGAAAATGCCATTGATGAAGAGACAGCCCTACTGCTAAAGGTCCATATGAGCAATTATAAGATTGTTGGATTTACAAAGGATGTACCACTAGAAGAATTGGTAGAATTGGGGAAGAGATATAGTATCCCTGTGGGGGAGGATCTGGGCAGTGGGAATTTTATCATGCTCTCCAAATATGGCCTAGAAAAGGAACCCACAGTACAGGAGGTAATCTCAGCAGGTGTGGATGTAGTAAGCTTTAGTGGAGATAAGCTTTTGGGCGGGCCCCAAGCAGGCATAGTTTTGGGAAAGAAGAAATTTATTGATAAGATTAAGAAAAATCCTATAAATCGTGCACTTCGTATTGATAAATTTACACTGGCTGCCCTAGAGAGTACACTCAAACTCTATAGGGATGAGGGATTGGCCATAAAAGAGATCCCTACACTGCGCCTGCTTACAATCCCAAAGAAGACGCTTTATATGCGGGCAAGAAGACTAAAAAATAGGCTTTCAAAAATAGGGGGGCTTAGTGTCCAAATAAAGGAGGGTATCTCACGTGTAGGGGGGGGTGCACTCCCTATCCAGACACTGCCTACATTTGTAGTGGCCATAAGGCCTATAGGTACCTCCTTAGTAAGGTTTGAAGAGAGGTTGCGCTATGGAAAACCACCAATTATTGGTCGAATTGAAGGGGATGAGGTCTTACTAGATATGAGGACAGTGCAGGATGAAGACCTACCCCTAATCCCAAAGGTTATAAGTCAGTCTTTAGATTGAAGCCTTTTTTTAATGCTTTCTGCATGGGCAAGGAGTCCTTCTATATGGGCCATTTCTATGGCCCTTGGCCCCAAGATATCTAATCCCTCTTTGGAGATAAAAATAATACTGGAGCGCTTTATAAATTGCTCCACAGAGAGTACAGAAGAGAACCTGGCAGTCCCAGATGTAGGCAGGATGTGATTTGGGCCGGCTACATAATCACCAATAGGCTCTGTGGCATACCTTCCCAAGAAAATGGCACCTGCATGCCTTATCTTACCCACTAAACTCATAGGCTCAGTCACTAAGAGTTCTAAATGTTCTGGGGCAATAATATTAATCACCTCTGCAGCCATATCTAGATTTGGCAAAATGAACATATACCCATTTTTCCTTAGTGCCTCCTCTGCAATGGCCCTCCGAGGCAAGGTAGGTAGTTGCCTATTTATCTCTTCAGAAACATCTTTTGCGTGTGTCTCTGATATTGTAACAAAAATGGGCATAGCCATTTCATCATGTTCTGCTTGGGAGAGTAGGTCTGCCGCCACCCATGAAGGGGGTGCAGTCCCATCAGAGATAATGGCAATTTCACTTGGACCAGCAATCATATCAATGCCTACCTGCCCAAATACAAGTTTTTTGGCAGCTGCAACATAGATATTTCCTGGTCCACAAATGAAGTCTACCTTTGGAACAGTCTCTGTACCAAATGCCAATGCAGCAATTGCCTGTGCCCCACCAAGACGAAATACCCTATTTATTCCCACAATTTTGGCAGCAGCTAGTATAGCTGGGGAGATATAGCCCTTTGGTGTAGGCACAGCCATAACAATCTCCTTCACCCCGGCTATTTTGGCGGGTATGGCACTCATCATTACTGTAGAGGGATATACAGCCCTACCACCAGGGCAATATATGCCAATCCTCTCTAGGGGGGTGATGCGTTGCCCAAGCAGGTTTCCAATCTCATCTGTAATAAACCAGTCTCTTGGCAACATTCTACGGTGAAATGCCTCAATCCTCTTTGCCACATACTCTAGGATAGGGATTATCCCTTTACTCTTATTATAGGCTGCCTCAATCTCTTCGGCAGAAATTTCAAGTCCTATCTCCCTTAGGTCTATAGAGTCAAATCTTTTAGTATACTTTATTAATGCATCATCCCCGTAATTTTTTACCTCCTCTATAATCTCAGAGGCAATATCCAAGACATCTTTTGGGATAATCTCTTGTCTCTTCCAATCCCTTGCAAATTTTAATAAATCAGATTCATTCTTGATAACCAGTGTCTCCACGCCCTCTCCTAAGTAACCCTCAATACCTCTTCAATGGTCGTGATCCCCATCTTTATTTTCTCTAGCCCACTTGCCCTTAGGGTCTTCATGCCTTCAGAAATTGCTATCTCTCTTATCTTACCTGCACTCTCCCTTGCTAGGATTGCATTTCTAATGGCATCGCTGACGATTAAAATCTCAAATAAGGCAACCCTGCCTCTATATCCAGTATAATTACAAGAGCTACACCCCTTTCCTTGATATACCTTGATAGTTTTTGCCTCTTCGGGCGAGAACCCAACCTTTGTCAATAGCTCTGGTCTTACCCTCACCCTCTCCCTACAGTGAGGGCAAATTACCCTGACCAATCTTTGGGCAATAATAGCAATTAGAGAGGAAGATACCAAAAATGGCTCAATATTCATATCCAATAGGCGTGTAATTGTACTTGGGGCATCATTTGTGTGTAAGGTGCTTAAGACCAAGTGACCAGTAAGGGCTGCCTTGATGGCAATATCTGCTGTGTCTAGATCCCTGATCTCTCCTACCATAATGATATCTGGGTCCTGCCTTAAGAAAGAGCGTAATGCAGAAGAAAAGGTTAGACCAATCTTTTCATTGATTTGGACCTGATTGATGCCCTCTAAGGTATATTCCACAGGGTCTTCGGCCGTGAGGATATTTACCTCCTTTGAGTTGAGTTTGTTTAAGACTGCATATAGTGTGGTTGTTTTTCCACTGCCTGTGGGTCCGGTGACCAATATCATCCCATAAGGGCGTTTAATTGCCCATAAGAATTTATTAAGCTCCTCCTTACTCAGCCCTAGCTCTTCCATGCCCTTGATGCCTGATGATTTGTCAAGCAAACGCAGGACGGTCTTTTCCCCATAAAGGGTAGGTATAATTGAAACACGGATATCTATATCTTTTTGCCCTACCTTTATCTCTATCCTGCCATCCTGGGGGCGTCTTTTTTCTGCAATATCCAAGGCGGCCATGATCTTAAGGCGGGCAGTGAGTGATGGCTCCAGCCTATTTGGCATATTCATAAAGTCATGTAATACACCATCTATACGGTAGCGGACCCTTAATTCATCCTTGTAAGGCTCAATATGGATATCGCTTGCCTTTTTTTTGATGGCGTTGACCAAAATGTGATTGACCAATTTGACTACTGGTGCCTCTTCTGCATGGAGCTTCTCCAGGTCCAATTCCTCCTTTTCTCTTCGTCGAATCTCAATTGGGACCTCTTCACGTAGTTCTTCTAATATCTCTGGGGGGATAGGTGAGCCATAATATCTATCAATGGCCTCTCTAACGGCTAGCTCTTCGGCCAAGACCAATTCTATTTTGTGTTCTGTAATAAACTCTAAATCATTGAGTATGAAGATATTAAATGGATCTGAAGTAGCTACAACCAATTTATTTCCATCCTTTGAAATGGGAATTACTTGGTACTTCTCAGCCACTTGTTGGGGGATAAGGGAGATGAGGGATTGATCTATATCTATTTTCCTTAACTTTATCGTGTCAAGTCCAAATTCCTTGGCCAAAAAAGAAAGTAATGTCTCCTCATCAATATAACCAAGCCGAATTAGGTTATACCCCAAGCGCCCACCAGATATCTTTTGCTCTTCTAGGGCCCTATCTAGCTGTGCTTGGGTAATGATACCTGCTTTTATAAGCCTTTCACCCAGTCTTTGGTAAACCGATGCCTCTGCCATTTTGTTTATATTGTTAAATACCTTTATCATATTATATAAGAAAATTAAAAAAGATAAACCTTTATCTAATTTCGTCTACTCACAGAAATTGTTCAAAATTACAGTCCTTTACAAATCAGATAAAAAAATTATAATTTTTTTTCTTTACAATGATCGAGGTATCCCATATAAGCAAGAGGTTTGGCCATAGGCTAGTACTAGAGAATGTCTCTTTTTATGTAGAAAAGGGGGAAATCCTTGGGTTTTTGGGGCCAAATGGGGCAGGAAAGACTACCACCATGCGTATCTTAACAGGGTTTCTCCCACCAAATTCAGGCACCGTTCGTATTGGCGGTTATGATATCCAAAAAGAACCGCTTAAGGTAAAAAGGCTACTGGGTTACCTCCCAGAGCACAACCCCCTTTATACAGAGATGACGGTTAGAGACTATCTATTCTTTGTGGCTGAGACAAAGGGTGTAGAGAGGTCTAAAAGGAAGACTCAAGTAAATGAGACAATAGAGAGGTGTGGGCTAAGGGAAGTAGCCTCAAGACTGATTGGTCATCTATCAAAGGGTTATAGGCAGCGCATTGGCATGGCCCAGGCCCTAATTGGGGACCCAGAGGTCTTAATATTAGATGAACCTACGATTGGCCTTGATCCAAAGCAAATTTTGGAGATAAGGCAGTTGATCAAGGAATTGGCTGGTAAAAAGACCATTATCCTAAGTACCCACATCCTCCCTGAGGTAAGTATGACCTGCACAAGGGCTCTGATTATCAATAAAGGGAGGGTTGTTGCAGAGGATGCCCTTGATAACCTTACCTATACAAGGGGTGTAAGTATTAGTGTTAGGGCAAATCCACAGACACTTCTCTCTACACTAAATTCTATTGATGGGGTGAAAAGTGTGGCTATAGAGGATGAAAAAGAAGGCATTGTAAGGGCATCTATAGAGACAGGGCAAGAGGTAAGGGCCAAAATAGCCTATAATATTATTCAAAATGGGTGGGAGCTTTTTGAGATGACCCCCTTAAGGGCAAGCCTTGAAGAGTCATTTGTAAGGCTTGTTACTGAAGAGGAAGGCCAATGAAGAATATCTATTTTCTTGCAAAAAAGGAGTTGAAGATATACTTTTACTCACCTATTGCCTATAGTGTCGCCTTTATGTTTTTACTAATTGCAGGATACTTTTTTTATAGCGATGTACTCTATTTTAGCCTGATAAGTCTTCAGGCAAGAAGTGGCTTTATGGGATTAGACATCACTGATTGGGTCATTCGCCCCCTCTTGGGGAATATGAGTGTGGTTTTATTACTCATCCTGCCCCTGCTTACTATGAGGCTCTTTGCCGAAGAGAGGCGGCAAGGGAGCCTAGAGCTCCTCCTTACCTATCCCCTAAGGGATATAGAATTAGTACTAGGGAAATTCTTTGGCTGTTTGGCTGTCTATGTTCTGATGCTTGCCTTTACCCTACCCTATCCTATTATTTTATATCTACTAGGAAGAACTGATATCTCTCCATTTTTTACCGGTTATTTAGGCATTTTCTTGATGGGCAGTGCCTTTATTGCCCTGGGGCTCTTTATCTCCTCCCTTACAGAGAGCCAGATTGTGGCTGCTGTCATTACCTTTGGCCTCTCTTTGCTCTTTTGGATCATAAATTGGGCAACCCACTTTGTAGGGCCTCCACTATCCAAGATCCTAGAGGCTATTTCTATTATCACCCATTTTGAGGACTTTATGAAGGGGATTATTGATACAGCACATATTATATTTTATTTAAGCTTTATATCCCTTTCCCTATTTTTAACACTGCGGGTATTGGAATCCCGTCGTATTAGAGGATAAATGAAGAGGTATATCGAGATACAAATTGGCCTTCTTATCTCTATCTTTTTGGGCATATTGATAATAATAAACCTCATCTTTAGCCGCCATCGTCTGCGTTTTGACCTAACTGCCACTAAGCGATACAGCCTCTCTACCCAGACTATTAAGGTATTAAAAAACTTAAAAAGGCCTGTTAAAGTTATAGGGTTTTTTGCAACTGGGGCTGAAAGGGACAAGGCAAAGGAGCTTTTAGAAGAGTATAGTTATCAATCATCCAAATTTAAATATACATTCATTGACCCAGACCGCCACCCCTTGGAGGCAAAGAGGTATGGGATTACAACATACAATACCATTGTAATCAGCTGTGGGGAGAAGGAGGAGAAGGTCTCATCTACTACAGAGGAGGCCATCACAAATGCACTTATCCGTGTTACCCGCCCTGGCAAAAAGACCATCTATTTTTTGTCAGGCCATGGTGAACACCCTATAGATGATATAGGAAAAGACGGATATAGCCAGATAAAAGAGGCACTCTCAAAACAGGGCTATGAAGTAAAGGATCTAAGCCTTTTTCAAACGGGAAAGGTGCCCAAAGATGCAGCTACACTAATTGTTGCAGGCCCAAAAAAATCTCTCTTATCGGGGGAAATAAAGGCCCTCTCTAACTATTTAAATAATAAGGGAAGGCTCATCCTCTTATTAGACCCAGAATCGGGTAGTGAGTTTTACCCAATCCTCAAAGAGATGGGGGTGAAATTGGGGAAGGATATGATTATAGATAAAATGAGTAGCCTTTTTGGGGGGGACTACTTAATGCCTGTGGTAGTAAGATATAACCTGTCACACCCTGTTACTAAGGACTTTAAGCTGGCATGCTTTTTTATAATGGCCCGTTCTGTATGGCCATCAAATAAAGTGGAAGGTAACATAGGTGTAGAGACATTGGCCTGGACTGGGAGAAGCAGTTGGGCAGAGACGGATCTAAGTGCCTTGAGGAGAGGTAGTGTAGGCTTTGATAAAGAAAGGGATAGGCCTGGCCCTATATCAGTGGCTACAGTAAGCACAAAGGGGGACTCCCGCCTTGTGGTATTTGGTGACTCAGATTTTATCTCAAATACCTATTTGGGGCTCTCAGGGAACAAGGACCTCTTTCTCAACACCATTAATTGGCTTACTGAGGAAAAGGACTTGATTGCCATACCCCCAAAGGAGATAAAAGGGACCCCCCTAATCTTGACAAAGAATCAGGCAAAGATAATATTCTGGCTTCCAGTGGTAATAATACCTGGCCTGATTTTTGTCTTTGGTATAGTTGTCTATTCTAGAAGGAAAAGGCTTTGAAAAATGAGGAGATTGGGCATATATTTATTAATTCTAATCCTCCTTGTTGCATTTTATTATCTCCATGAGGAAAGGAGGGGAAAAGAAAGGAGGCAAGAGGCGCAAAAACTTTTTACATTTGACCCAAAGGCAGTGGATAAACTCCTTTTAGAAAATAGCTATGGGAAATTTGAGTTTGTAAGAAGGGGTGAGAAATGGTGGATAAACAGGCCCATAAAAGACTTTGCAGATAGTTATAAGATAGGTCAAATCATAGATAATTTTGCCTCTACAGAGATTAGAAAGAAGATCTGCCCCTTGCCCAGTGACCTAGGCCCCTATGGACTAAAGGAACCAAGATTTAAGGTAAGTATCTTTTCAAAAAAAGGGGCCTATCTTTTATCATTAGGAGAAGATACCCCAAATCATGCCCACATTTATAGCATGACAAAAGAAAGTAAGGCAATCTATCTTTTGCCTATTCACCTAAAATACCTTTTAAATAAAGATATTAGTGAATTTAGGGACAAGGCCATTTTGGACTTTGACCCACAAAGGGTAAAGAGGATCTCCTTGGGCCTACCTAAAGAGAAGGTTGTCTTAGTAAAGGAAAAGAGTTGGCAGATTTTGACCCCGTTTAAAGAGGCAGCAGACCAAGATGAGGTAGAGGATTTTCTCTATCACATTAGGGATGGACGTGCCCTAAAATTTACAAAGACCCATTTTAGACCTAAAGTAAACATTGAAATCTGGTTAGATGAGGAGAAAGAGCCATTGTGGCTAAAGATAGGAAGGGGAGAGAAGGTCTATGTTAAGAGCAGTTATCACCCTGATGAGATGGTAGTTGATGATACATTTTTAAAGGAGCTGCCAAAATCGGCTATGATTTTTAAAAGGAGGTATATCTTTAATTTTGATAAAGAATCTGTTTCAAAAATTGAGATAAAATTTGGGAATAAAAAACTATTTTGTAAAAAAGAAAAAAAATGGAAGATTACCCCAACTAAATTGGCCAAGGACTATGAGATTGAATTCTTTTTAAGTGATTTAAAAAATCTTAAATACTTACCTGAGAATATAAAAAGACCAAAGGGCCTCTCATCACCATTGGCAGGGATAAAACTATGGGATAAAAATGGAAAGAAGATATTAGAGGCCAAATGTTTTAAAGGGAATAATATCTGCTGGATAGAGACAAATAATAAATTTTATCCTATAAAGTCAGATTTTTTTGAAAGTTTTCCTGAAAGATTAAAGGAGGTAAAAGGTGGCAAGGGTAACGATTGAGGATTGTTTGAAACAAATGGACAACCGCTTTGCCTTGGTTCACATGGCGGTAAAAAGGGTGTTGCAGATAAGGGAGGGTAAGGAAATACTCATTGAAAATCCCAAAAATAAAGAGATTGTAATAGCTTTAAGGGAGATTGCTGCAAACAAGATAAGGCCTAAGAAGGAGGCACAAGATTAAGGAAAAATTCTTGCCTTGCCTGAAAAAAAGGGACCTTTTAAATGCATCTGTCTTTGATAGGAGGCAGTGTATAGCCTATGGAAGGCTCTATGCCGAGGCTGGTAGCCTCAGTGATGCCATAGACTTTTTTGCAAAGGCAGAGGCAGAGGATGAAATTAAGGCCCTTTTGCCCAAGATTATAGAAGAGGGTGATGCATTCCTCTTTCAAAAAATATATAATCTCTTAGGCACCTCTCCACCAAAGGAGGAGTGGGAGAGGTTGGGAGAGGCCGCACTTAGATTGGGGAAATTAGAATTTGCAGCAAGGGCATTTAAAAATTCCGGAAATAAGGAGAGATTAAAGGAGATAAATGAAAAAAGACTATTATGAAATCTTAGGTGTGCCACGTGATGCAAGCCCTGAGGAGATCAAAAGGGCATATAGACGTATAGCCTTTAAATATCACCCTGATAGAAACCCAGGGGATAAAGAGGCAGAAGAGAAATTCAAAGAGGCGGCCGAGGCCTATGAGGTCTTGCGTGACCCCCAAAAGAGGGCAATATACGATGCCTATGGGCATGAGGGGCTTAGTAGCCAAGGTTTTACAGGATTTACTGGATTTGATGACATCTTTAGCACATTTAGTGACATTTTTGATGAATTTTTTGGCTTTAGAACAAGGCGGGGGAGGGAGGTACCCCAATCTGGGGCAGACCTAAGGTATGACCTCACAATCTCATTTGAAGAGGCGGCCTTTGGCACACAGAGGGAAATAAAGATAAGAAGGGCAGAGGTCTGTGATTTTTGCAGAGGCAGTGGACTGGAGCCTGGTTATCAACCCGAGGCCTGTCCTACCTGTGGAGGCAGGGGCCAAGTCTATCAGACACATGGTTTTTTCCGCATAGGGACTACCTGTCCTCATTGTCAGGGGAGGGGGGTAATTATTACCCACCCCTGTCCTGAGTGTGGTGGTAGCGGCCGCAGGAGGGTTGAGAAGGGCATTAAGATACGTGTCCCTGCAGGCGTAGATACAGGGACAAGACTCCGCATACAGGGTGAGGGTGAGGCTGGGTTACATGGAGGCCCACCAGGGGATTTATATATTGTCATTCACGTAAAGCCCCACTCATTCTTTACAAGAAAGGGAGATAATATAATCTGTGAGGTCCCTATTTCATTTGTCCAGGCTGCCCTTGGTGATACCATAGATGTGCCTACACTTAAGGGTGTAGAAAAGTTGAAGATACCCCCTGGTACTCAATCAGGAAAGACATTCCGCTTACAGGGTAAGGGCATCCCTAGGATAGGGGGGTATGGCCGTGGGGACCAAATTGTCCGCATTATAGTGAATACCCCCACAAATTTAACAAAACGTCAAGAAGAGCTCTTAAGGGAGTTTGCAAAGATAGAGGAGGAAAAGAAGGTCTCCCCTTACTCCCGCTTTTGGGAAAGGGTAAAGGAGTACTTTAGACAGATCTAAAAATGAAACTTACCCACGTTGATGAGAAGGGCCAGGCAAGGATGGTAGATATAAGTGAAAAGGAGGACACACTAAGGGAGGCCATTGCCCGTGGTAGGATCTTGATGAAGAAAGAGACGCTTGAAATGATCCTAAATGGCAAAATAGAAAAGGGCGATGTATTTAGTGTAGCAAAGATTGCGGGGATAATGGCGGCAAAAAGGACAGATGAGCTTATACCAATGTGCCATCCCCTAAACATTACCCATACAGAGCTAAATTTTTATCCAACGGATGACAAAAAGGCCATTGAGGTAGAGGCAAGGGTAAAGACCATTGGAAAGACTGGGGTAGAGATGGAGGCACTAACTGCGGTATCTATAGCGGCACTGACTATTTATGATATGTGCAAGGCAGTAGATAAGAAAATGCAGATTGAACAAATACACTTAGTAAAAAAGACAGGTGGAAAGAGCGACTATGTATGTAAAGGTAACTGCAGCAATTATTGAAAATGATGGGAAGATCCTTATTGCCAAAAGAAAATCAGATGATAGGCTAAAAGGTAGGTGGGAGCTGCCTGGTGGGAAGATAAGGGGTGGTGAGACACCAGAGCAGTGCCTAAAGAGGGAGATAAAGGAAGAATTGGGAATAGACATTGAGGTAGGGAGGTTCTTCACCTCAAGCAAATTTACCTACCCCCATATCTCTATTGAGTTACTTGTCTATTTTGCAAAGTGGAAGGGTGGGGATATAAGGGTATTGGCCCATGATGAGGTAAGGTGGGTGTACCCCCATGAACTTTTAGACTACAGCTTTGCAGATGCTGATTTGCCTGTAGTAAAAAGGCTGACCTTACAAAAATAGACCTTTAATCGCTATCCATAATGGCCTTCACAATTTTTATCTGCCTTGCCTCCTTTACTGCGTGTACCCTGATGACATCTGCGCCAATTCTCTTGTACCTATTTCACGCCAACTCTGCATTACCAAATCAATATTGCCTATAGCGTTTTTTTGTTATGTGGTCTATTTACATAACATTCTTTATGTTATAAAAATTGGTAATGCAATATACCAAACTTTTCATAGGTCTATTCTGGTTTTTCTATACCTTTTCCTCAAGCTGGGCCGCAGAGGTAGTGCTTAAGGTATTCCATGCAGGCAGCCTTTCAATACCATTTGCAAGGATGGAACAAGTATTTGAACGGAAATACCCCTTTATTGACGTCCGAAGGGAGGCAAGTGGAAGTTTACAGGCCGTCAGAAAAATAACAGATTTGCATAAGCCCTGTGATGTCATTGCCGTGGCAGATTATGACATTATCCAAAAGATGGCCCCTGATTATATCGATCATATTAGATTATTTGCCAGAAATGAGATTGTAATATCTTATACAAAAAGATCCAGATATAGCGGGAAAATCAATGAAAAAAACTGGTATAATATCCTGGCAAGGCCTGATGTAAAATGGGCATTTTCTAACCCAAATGATGACCCCTGTGGTTACCGCACCCTAATGAGTATTGCCCTCTCTTCTCTCTACTATAATAAGCCCAATTTATTTTCTACCCTATTAGGTAAGATTAACGGCCTTGCTCAAAGAAAGGAAAATGGAATTTTGATTATTATCCCCCATGCCTTAGCTACTACCAAAAATATATTTATTCGCTCTAAATCAGTAGAACTCCTTGGACTTTTGGAAAGCGGTGCCATTGACTATGCCTTTGAGTACAAAAGTGTTGCAGAACAGCACAACCTCAAATATGTCAATTTACCCCCAGAGGTCAATCTAAGTGATTTGGCCCATAAAGACCTCTATATCCAGGTAAAGGTTCAATTGAGCAGTGGCAAGGTCATTGAGGCAAAACCCATTGTCTATGGGATCTCGGTCTTGAAAATGGCCCTCCATCCAAAGGAGGCAAAACTCTGGGTGGACTTTGTCACAGGGAGGGAGGGGGCAGAGATCTTAAAGGCCTGTTTCCAGACCCCTATCTCCCCAGCCAAGACAATAAATGCCCATGAATAATATTTTAAAATTTCTCTTTATTTTTTTAATTATTCTTTGCTTGTGTTTCATCATTTTCCCTATTTTTCATATATTTATTACCTTATGTGTTAAGAGATTGTTAAAGACCCTATATGACAGGGAGGTATGGATGGCCATCCTCACCTCATTTGAGGGTGCCTGCCTGGCCACCATCCTGGGGTGCATCCTGGGGGTACCTATTGCCTATCTCCTCAGTCGCTATGAATTTAAGGGAAACCGCCTTTTAGAGGTTATCTCCATCCGCCAAATT